>CAVBLW010000047.1:0-36770 GCA_963596085.1 Bacteroidaceae bacterium
GAAGTAAAAGACTTCCTACTCTTATACGATTTTTTAAAGTGAAATTGACAAATATTTTAACTTTTCCATAAATGTTGCTAAGTTTTCCATCTTCCTTTTCTATAAAAATTTTTCTGTTATTATAAGGGTGTAAAAAGATTGGTTCACAAAAGATAAACAGAAAGTGCTGAGAATTGAGCAGATCATAATAGGCTTAGAAAAAACACGAATATGGATATCGATAGAAAAATAACAATAATAAGAAAACTTAGGAAATGTGAATCAAATCTTAGAAAAGAGAACTAGCGAGAGCTAGTTCTTTTTTTTAAGATAGTGCTATAATAAACAAAGTGGAGGAAGAACTATGGATAAAAATAGTCCGATTGGTATATTTGATTCAGGATTAGGTGGTATTAGTGTGCTATCGGCCATTCACTCCTTATTACCCAATGAAAATCTTTTGTTTTTAGGTGATTCAAAATACAATCCTTATGGAACAAAAACCAAAGAAGAAATTACAGCGCGTTGTATTGCGATTTGTGATTGGTTTATGAGCCAAGATGTAAAAGCTATTGTGATCGCATGTAATACGGCAACCAGTGCCTGTGTAGATTACTTGCGCCAAAGATATCCAATTGATATCATTGGCATGGAACCGGCTTTAAAGGTCGCTTGTGAAATGGGACCGAATCAGAAAATAGCGGTATGGGCAACCGATTATACTTTGAAAGAAAAGAAGTTTGCACACTTAATGCAACGCTTTGAAAAAGAACATTGTATTTATCGTGTGCCTTGTCCTAAATTGGTTGAATTGGTTGAACAAGATGCATTGGATCAAGAAACATTGATTCATGCAACACTTGATGGCTATTTAAAACAAGCCGAACAAGTTGATAGTATTGTTTTAGGTTGTACGCATTTTGTCTTTTATAAAAAAGCTTTAAGACAATGGATTGATCCATCCATTTCGATTGTTGATGGAAATGAAGGAACAGCCCGTCATCTAAAAGATTTATTAGCCAAAAAAGATTTATTAGCAAGCTCTGGTGGTCAAATTCAATGGAACAATACCAAGGAAGAGAAGATTGCTTTATCTAAGAAATTATGGAAACGATTGGAGGAAGAAAATGTCACTTGCATGGAATGATTATAGTGAAGAACAAATGAAAGAAGTTATGGATTTTTCAGAAAAATACATGGCATTCTTATCGAAAGGAAAAACAGAACGTCGCTTTTTAAAATTAGCAATTGAAAAAGCTGAAAAAGCAGGCTATCGAAATATTGAAGAAATTATTAAAAACAAGGAAACCTTACATCCACAAGATAAGGTTTATATGAATCAAATGAATAAATCCATTGCTTTAATGCATATTGGTTCAATGCCTTTGGAAAAGGGTATGAATATTTTAGGGGCTCATATTGATAGTCCTCGTTTGGATTTAAAACAACATCCTTTATATGAAGATGGTGATTTGGCTTTTTTTGATACGCATTATTATGGGGGTGTAAAAAAATACCAATGGGTTACGATTCCTTTGGCTATTTATGGTGTTGTGGTTTTAAAAGATGGTACGGTCATTGATATCGCAATTGGAGATGATGAAAAGGATCCAGTCTTTGTGATTAGTGATTTATTGATTCATTTATCAGCGAAACAAATGGAAAAACGAGCAACAACGGTAATTGAAGGAGAATCCTTAAATGTAACCGTTGGCTCTATTCCTTTAAAAGGTGAAAAGTCGCAAGCGGTTAAGGCCAATATTTTAGCTTTATTAAAGGATAAATATGGCTTTGAAGAAGAAGATTTCATTAGCTCTGAATTAGAAATCGTACCTGCTGGAAAAGCACGTAGCTGTGGATTGGATTCTTCTTTGATTCTAGGCTATGGACATGATGATAAGGTTTGTGCCTATACTTCTTTAGAAGCCATTTTAGAAGCAAAAGAACTGGAAAAAACCGCAGTTTGTCTTTTAGTTGATAAAGAAGAAGTTGGCTCTCAAGGTGCAACCGGTATGCAATCGCAATTCTTTGAACATTTTGTTGCGGAAGTCATTGCAGCCATGGGAACTTATTCCGAAATCACTTTAAAAAGAGCGATGCTTCATTCTTCCATGTTATCGAGTGATGTATGTGCAGCCCATGATCCAAATTACGCAGATGTATCCAGTCCAAATGAGAATATGCCAAAATTTGGTTATGGTCTTGCTTTTAATAAATATACAGGTGCTCGTGGAAAAAGTGGATGCAACGATGCAAATGCGGAATATATCGCAAAACTTCGTCAAGTGATGGATCAAAACCATGTACATTGGCAAACCGGTGAATTAGGGAAAGTTGATGCAGGTGGTGGTGGTACCATCGCATATATCTTAGCGAATTATGGAATGCAAGTCATCGATTGTGGTGTTCCATTACATAATATGCATGCCCCACATGAATTGGCATCAAAAGCAGATGTTTATGAAGCGTATTTAGGTTATAAAGCATTTTTAAAGGATATGGATTAAGATGAAAAATAAAGATATTACTTTAGTTACAACCGATCTAGATGGAACTTTTTTAAATACGAAAAAAGAAGTACCCGAATTGAATCGAAAAGCTATTGCTACCTTAAAAGAAAAAGGTATTTTATTTGGCATCTCTTCAGGTCGTCCGATTGAAACCATTCGTCCAATGGTGGCAGATTGGGGAATTGAAGAACATGTTAGTTTTATTGTTGGAATGAATGGCAGTGTCATTTATGATCTTCGTCGTCGAGACAAAGAAGAATTTCATTTGATTGAAGGGGATGTTGTCATCAAAATTATGGACTTTTTCAAAGACTTAGATGTTGTTTTTCAAATTTTGATTGGACCAACACGTTATACCAATCACAGCAATGAAGAAACCCGTCAAAGTGCAATTCTTTTTGGTGAAACGGAAGTCGAATTGGATCTTTATGAATTCATGAAGAATCGAGACATCAATAAGTTAATGATGTATTTTGATCCTGATTATATGCCTGTTGTCTTAGAAAGAGCCAGTCATTTTCATGATGATCGGGTTGTTGGTTTTGCGACAAGTGAATGCTTATTTGAATATGTAGATCCAAATATTAATAAAGGTTTTGGTATGGAAAAGATTGCGAAGCATTATGGTATATCAACCGAGACAATTATGGCCTTTGGTGATGCACCCAATGATCAAGAAATGCTTGCCAAAGTAGGTGTTGGTGTTTGTATGCAAAATGGCAGCGAACAATCCAAAAAAGCAGCGGACTACATCACGGATTTAACCAATGATGAAGGTGCAGTGGGCGCATTTATTTTAGATTATTTTAAGGAGAGTTAAATGTCGAGTTGGGATGAAGTGTATTGTCGCATTTGTGAAAATATTTTACAAAATGGACAAAGAGTACAAAATCGAACGGGAGTGGATACCATTAAGATTCCAAGTGCTTTTTTTGAATTAAATGTGGGAAAAGAATTTCCAATCTTAACAACCAAACAATTGTTTATTCGTCAAGCTATCTTAGAGATGCTTTGGATCTATCAAGCACAATCCAATGATGTACGTTGGCTTCAAGAAAGAAATGTCCATATTTGGGATTTATGGGAAATTGATGAGAATGGCAATTGGAAAGATGAAAAAACCGGAAAAGTAATCAAACATTTTGATCCGAAATATGCACATACCATTGGAACCGCTTATGGATATATTGTAAAGAAAATGGGTCTAATGGATCGTTTATTAAATAGTTTAAAAAATCAACCAGAAGATCGTCGTCGAGTCATTTCTTTATGGCAAGATGAATATTTAGATACGGCTGTTTTACCAAGCTGTGTATGGTCCAGTGAATGGGATATTACAGATGGAAAGTTAAATGTATGGGTACATCAAAGAAGTTGTGATGTACCATTGGGACTTCCTTTTAATGTAACCCAATATGCTGTCTTAATGAAGCTTGTAGCCCAAGTATGTGATTTAGAAGTTGGTACGCTTTCTTGGTCAATTAAGGATGCACATATCTATGTCAACCAAATCGATGGGATTCAAGAACAATTGGAACGATATCATAAAAAGGGATCCTTACCAGCACCAGAATTATGGATTAATCCTGAAATTAAAGATTTTTATGCCTTTGATAATAGTAAGGATTTAAAGGATATAAAATTATTAAATTATGAGCATATGGGAAAAATTGCCTTCCCACTGGCACAATAGGAGGTATATGAAATTAATTGAAATTGCTGCAATTGGTCAAAATAGAGAACTTGGATACAAGAATGATTTACTTTGGCATTTTAAAGAAGATATGAAATATTTTCGAAATCAGACCAAAGGACATCCCGTCGTGATGGGTAGAAAGACCTTTGAATCCTTGCCAGGATTATTACCTAATCGACATCATATTGTCATTAGTCGAAATAAGAATGATTTTCCTTCGGAAGTTGAGTGCTTTCAAAGCATCGAAGCTTTTCTAGAAGCGTATAAGTCTAGCAAGGAAGAAATTTATGTCATTGGAGGCGGACAAATCTATCAAGAAATGTTGGCATATGCCAATACGTTGTTATTAACCGAAATTCAAGCGAGCACAAAAGCCGATGTGTACTTCCCAGATTTTGATTTGAACCAATATGCGAAAACTGTAATTGCCCAAGAAGAAGAACAGGGGATCGTTTATCAATTTGTGAAATATGAAAAGCTGTATTAATACAGCTTTTTTAGAAAGGGAAAGAATGAAAAAAATTCGCTTAATAGCTAGTGATTTAGATGGCACTTTATTAAACCAAGAAAAAATGATTTCAGATCAAAATAAAAAGGCTATTCATCAATGTAAAGAAAGAGGGATTTTATTTGGAATTGCGACTGGTCGTCCAGCCGATACGACCAAAGAGATGGTTATACGATGGGGCATTGAAAAAGATATTGATTTCATCATGGGAATGAATGGTGGCGTTATTTATGATTATAAGCGCAATCAAAGTGATTTATATTATCCACTCGAAGGAAAAACCATCCAGGAAATCATTCGTTTTTTTGATGGATATGATGTCATCTTCCATGTGAAAATTGGAACCAAACGTTATACTAATGTATCGAGCGAAAAGACAAAAAAAGAAGCGCTAAGAGTAGGGGAAGAAGAAGTCTATACGGATTTAATTCCTTTTTTAGAAGGGAAAAAAGTAAGCAAATTAAATGTGATCAGCAAACCAGCTTATCAAGCAACGGTTATAAAAAGAGCACAGGAATTTATGGCAACACATTCGAATGTAACGGGATTCCCAACCCAAGCGGATATCTTTGAATTTGTCGATTATCGAATTAATAAAGGATTTGGACTTGAAAAAGTAGCTGAGCATTTTCGAATTCCAATCGAAGAAACTTTAGCATTTGGGGATGCTGAAAATGATGTGTGTTTAATTCAAAAAGCTGGTATTGGCGTCTGTATGCAAAATGGAGCCCAAAAGACAAAAGCAGTTGCAGACTACATTACAGAAAAAAATCACCAAGAAGATGCCGTTGCCTGGTATTTAAAAGAAAATATCTTAAAATAAAAAGCCTATCTAAGATAGGCTTTCGTTTTCAAATGGTGGACCCTTAGGGATTCGAACCCTAGACCCACTGATTAAGAGTCAGTTGCTCTGCCAACTGAGCTAAGGGTCCGTGTTTGCTTGATTATATTAACATGAAATTTTTTTAAATGCAAGAAGAAAAAATACTTTACAGTTTGAATACTTTATGATAAATTATTCAAGTAAAAGAAATGGAAAGATAGAAGTACTCTTCTCACCTGATGTATATTGATACATGGGTCAAGGCCAATTCCAATTGATGGTAGAGCTAGAATGAGTACGTTTATCGTACTCATTTTTTTTGAAGAAAAGGTAGGTGTCAAATATCCGTAATCGTAAAGTAGCCCCTAATAATGTGAATCATGATTTATTCAATGATAAGATTCCATTTAGAGAAGTTCGAGTAATTGGTGCAAATGGTGAACAATTGGGCGTCATGTCAAAAAGAAAAGCACAAAATATTGCTAGTGAAGCGAATTTAGACTTATTATGTGTTGCTCCAAAAGCAAAACCTCCTGTTTGTAAGATATTAGACTATGGTCGTTATCATTTTGAACAGCAGAAAAAAGCCAAGGAAGCAAAAAAGAAACAACATGTCGTAGAAATGAAATCACTTCGTTTATCACCTGTTGTGGATACCCACGACTTTGATACCAAACTACGCCATGCCCAAAAATGGTTGGACTCAGGGATGAAAGTTAAGATTGATATGCGATTCCGTGGCCGTTTGATCACACGTCAAGAAGTTGGGCGTAAGATCATGAATGATTTTATCGATGCATTAGCAGAAGTAGGAACAGTTGAAAAACGTCCGAAGTTGGAAGGTAACACAATGTCTGTTACTTTATCCCCTAAGAAAGCAAAGAAGTAAGGAGGAGCAATTTATGCCTAAGATGAAAAGTCATAGAGGACTTGCAAAACGTGTTAAAAAGACAGGTTCTGGAAAATTAAAAAGATCACATGCGTATACATCTCACCGTTTCCACGGTAAGACAAAAAAACAAAGACGTCATTTAGCAAAACCAGCTACGGTTCATGCTACAGACTACAAACGCATTAAAGAAATGTTAGTAAAATAATAATAGAGGAGGAAAAGAAAGATGGCTAGAGTTAAAGGTGGAACAGTTTCTCGTGCCCGTAGAAAGCGCGTATTGAAACTTGCCAAAGGTTATTTTGGTTCAAAACACACATTATATAGAACAGCAAACGAACAAGTAATGCATTCATTCAAATATGCATACAACGATCGTCGTAAATTAAAAGGAAACATGCGTAAAATCTGGATTGCTCGTATCAATGCAGCAGCTCGCATGAATGATTTATCTTATTCTCGTTTAATGCATGGATTGAAATTAGCTAACATCGAAATCAACCGTAAGATGTTAAGTGAAATGGCAATTCATGATGCAGAATCTTTCACAAAACTTTGTGAAGAAGCAAAAGCAGCTTTAAACGCTTAATTAAAAATAAAAGTCGTAAGTGAATTACGACTTTTTTTGTCTCTTATAATGAACTAGCGATATAACCTAGTTTCTTTACGGTTTCAATGCATGAATTTTGATTCAATTCTTTTTTTGATAAAATGGTTAAGACATTGTTGTCTGTATTGACTTTGGCATAATTGCTTTCATCTTGATTAAAAGCATTTTCAATTCGGATACAACAATTTTGGCAATGAATGCCAGATACTTTTAATTCCATTTGATATGGATAATGACTTTTATTTTTATCTTTTACCTTAATTCGCTTTTCTTGATCTCCACTATCACAACAGCCAGATGTAGCTCTTTTATGCATGGAGCGAATCGCAATTCCACAAATTAAAACTAGAATAATACATATAATTACTGTACTCATAAATATACCTCTCTGGGGTATATAATACGCTTATAAGTTAGAGTTGTCAAACATAGTTAACTTAAGGAAATCTAGTTAATTTAAAATAACTAAGTATTGACAGACTTACTATGTGAGAGTAGACTAATTCTAGTTAGAATTTACTAACTAGGAGGGAAAATCATGCCATTATCTTTTGCGGATTTAAATGCAGTAAATATTATTAAAAAAGTGGGTGGCTCTAAAGAGCAACAACACCATTTAGAAAATTTAGGCTTTGTACAAGGAGCTGAAGTGATCGTCGTTTCTAAAACCAATGGGAATGTCATTGTAAATATCAAGGATGTTCGTGTTGCATTAAGTGATGAACTCGCAAGAAAGATTATGGTATAAGGAAGGAGATTCATATGACATTAAAAGAAGTACAAGTGGGTCAAACAGTCACTGTAAAGAAATTAACAGGTCAAGGTGCCACAAAAAGAAGAATAATGGATATGGGAATCACAAAAGGTGTAGAAGTTTCAGTAGTAAAGGTAGCTCCTTTAGGTGATCCAATTGAATTAAATGTACGTGGATATCAATTATCCATTCGTAAAGCCGATGCTGAAATGATTGAAGTACAATAATAGGAGGGAAATATGTCAATTCAAGTTGCATTAGCAGGTAACCCGAACTGTGGTAAAACAACCTTGTTCAATGGCTTAACTGGTGCTACTCAATATGTAGGGAACTGGCCAGGAGTTACTGTAGAGAAAAAAGAAGGAAAATATAAAAATGATAAAGAGATTAAAATTACCGACTTGCCAGGTATTTATTCTTTATCTCCATATACACTCGAAGAAGTTGTTTCGCGTGAATTCTTATTAAATGGAAACGTTGATGTTGTCTTAAATATCATTGATGGTTCAAACTTAGAAAGAAACTTATTCTTAACAACTCAAATCTTAGAATTGGGTATTCCAACTGTTGTTGCAATCAATATGTTGGATGTGATTGAAAAAAGAAATGATTCCATTGATTATAAAAAATTATCAAAGGAATTAGGCTGTTCCGTTGTTCCAATTTCAGCATTAAGAAATACTGGAATTGAAGAATGTATGGCTGAAGTAAAAAAAGCCGCTGGTACAGACTATAAAGCAGCTCAAATTTATTCTGGTGAATTAAAAACAGCTTTAGAATCAATCGAAAAAGCAGAACCTGCTTCAATTGATGCAAGTCGTCGTTTCTTCTATGCTGTAAAATTATTTGAACGTGATGATAAAATCGAAGCTTCAATCAATGCTAAAGCAGATGAAGCTGTTATCGCAAAAGTTGAAAAAGCTTTTGATGATGATGCTGAATCAATCATTACCGATGCTCGTTATACTTACATTACATCTTTGATTAAAGATTGTTACAAAAAAGGATCAAAAGATCTTGTTTCAACATCCGATAAAATTGACCGTATCGTTACTAACCGTGTTTTAGCTTTACCAATCTTTGCGGCTGTTATGTGGTTTGTTTACTATATTTCGGTTACAACTGTAGGTACTTTTGTTACGGATTGGACCAATGATGTTTTATTTGGTGAAATTATTCCGCCAGCTGTGGATAGCTTCTTAGATTCAATTCAATGTGCAAGCTGGTTACATGGCTTAATCGTTGATGGTATTATTGGTGGTGTTGGTGCTGTCTTAGGATTTGTTCCACAAATGCTTGTTTTATTCTTCTTCTTAGCAATTTTAGAAGATTGTGGTTATATGGCTCGTGTTGCTTTCATTATGGACCGTATCTTCCGTAAATTTGGTTTATCTGGTAAATCATTTATTCCAATGTTAATTGGAACAGGATGTGGTGTACCAGCTGTTATGGCAAGCCGTACGATTGAAAGTGATCGTGACCGTAAAATGACAATCATGACAACGACTTTCATTCCATGTGGGGCTAAAATGCCAATCATTGGTTTGATTGCTGGTGCGATTTTCAATGGTGCAAGTTGGGTTGCTCCATCTGCTTACTTTGTTGGTATGGCTGCAATTATTATTTCTGGTATCATTTTGAAGAAAACCAAAATCTTTGCGGGTGATCCTGCTCCATTTGTAATGGAAATGCCTGCTTATCATATGCCTCGTGCTATTAACGTATTAAGAAGTATGTGGGAACGTGGATGGTCATTCATCAAAAAAGCTGGTACGATTATCTTGTTATCAACAATCGTATTATGGTTCTTACAAGGATTTGGCTTTGAAGGTGGAAACTTCGGAATGGTTGATGATATTGACAATTCTGTACTTGCTTCGATTGGACGTACTTTCGCATGGATCTTTGCTCCACTTGGATTCGGAGATTGGAAAGCAGCAGTTGCCAGTGTAACTGGATTAATTGCCAAAGAAAACGTTGTTGCAACCTTTGGACAATTGTATGGATTTGCTGAAGTTGCCGAAGAAGGAAATGAAATTTGGGGTCAATTAGCTGCTGGATTTACCGCAACAGCTGCTTATGCATTCATGGTATTTAACTTATTGTGTGCACCTTGTTTTGCTGCAATGGGAGCGATTAAACGTGAAATGAATAACACAAAATGGTTCTGGATTGCGATTGGTTACCAATGTGGATTTGCTTATGTATGTGGATTAATTGTTTACCAATTAGGAAACTTATTTGCTGGTGAAGGATTTGGAATTGGTACAATTGTTGGCTTTATCTTATTAGCTGGATTAATTTATTTACTTGTTCGTCCTGTAAAAGAAGATGAAAATGCCGAAGTTGAATTTTCAGTAAATAAATAATTAAAGGAGGGATTTTGGTGAACTTTTCAAGCTTAGTTGTTTTCTTAGCACTATGTGCTATAGTTGCTTTAGCTATTCGTTCGATTTATAAAGATAAAAAAGCCGGGAAAGCTTCTTGTGGTGGATCCTGTGGTGGTTCTTGTCATTGTGGTCCAAACGATATGTGCCAAGATCCAAAACAATTCTTTGATACAATTCGAAAAGAACAATTTTCAAAATAAAGAAAATGAGGAGGAACTTTCCTCCTTTTTTTTATAGAATAGTAAGGGGGTAAAAAATGAATTTAGAAAATTATGCACGTTTATTAATACAAGTTGGCTTACATGTAAAAGAAAATCA
Source organism: Bacteroidaceae bacterium (assembly GCA_963596085.1). Classification (GTDB taxonomy): domain Bacteria; phylum Bacillota_I; class Bacilli_A; order Erysipelotrichales; family Erysipelotrichaceae; genus Absicoccus. Next base: position 10,478 of record CAVBLW010000047.1, read on the forward strand.
AATTGTTGTGATTAAAGCACCGGTAGAAGTCTATCCTTTTGTACAAATTTTATGCAAGGAAGCTTTTAAGGCAAAGGCTAAGGATGTAATCGTACGGTATCGCGATGAAGAAATAAGCCATGCAAGATATCTTTATGCCGATTCAAATGTTTTTGAAAAAGTACCGGATTATGAAGCAGATTTTTATAATCAAACCAGTGAAGAAGGCGCATGTTATCTTACTTTATTAGGTGAAAATCCAGACTTAATGGAAGATTGTGATCCTAAAAAGATGACAGCTTATACAAAAGCTTTTCGAAAAAAAACGAAAGCCTATCGAAATCGTTTAGATTTTATGGAATGTCAATGGTGTATTGCAGCTGTTTCTACCAAAGCTTGGGCTAAAAAAGTATATCCAGATCTAAGTGTTGAACAAGCAGTAGAGCGTTTGTGGAAAGATATCTTTACGATTTGTTGTGTAAATGAAAAACCAGTTTTAACTTGGCAAGAGCGACAAAAAGATTTTGAAAAGAAAGTACTGAAACTAAATTCTTTGCCTTTGAAAGCATTACACTATAAGAATTCTTTAGGCACGGATTGTTGGGTTGAACTTCCTGCAAATTACTGTTTTGCGGGCGGTGGAAGTCTTTTGAAAGATGGAACGCTTTACTTTGCAAATTTACCGACAGAAGAAGTGTTTAGTGCGCCATATAAATATGGTGTTAATGGTAAATTAGTTGCAAGCTATCCTTTAAATTATAATGGTGCTTTAATTGAAGGGTTTTGGTTTGAATTTGAAAAGGGAAAAATCATCAATTATGGCTGTCAAAAAGGAAAAGAAATTCTTGATCAAATCTTTGCTTTGGATGAAAATGCCCGTTACTTAGGTGAAGTTGCTCTAGTCCCTTATGAATCTGCAATTTCCCAATTACACCAAGTATTTTATGAAACCTTAATTGATGAGAATGCTTCCTGTCATTTTGCCTTAGGGCAATCCTATGCCGAATGTATTGAAGGTGGTTTAGAGATGAATGAAGCACAACTTCTTGAAAAAGGGATGAATCAATCCTTTGTTCATATCGATTTCATGGTTGGTACAAGTGATTTAAAAATTGAAGGAATTACGGATCAAAATGAAATCATTTCTATTTTTGAAAATGGATCCTATTCCTCTTCATTTCTTCTTTGACTGATTTGACTTGCATAGGTAATCCTAGTAAAATATAGTGGTTAAGAAGGTGAAAAAATGGCCGAAGAATCAAGAATGAGAAAAAATAGTGCCTTGCAAGAATTAAAGCGAATTCAACAAGAAGATCGTGCTGCAGGGATCCATTATGAAGAACCAGAATTGAGACACTTTGATGCACAGAGTGTTTTTGATATGAATAAAAAACAAGCTAATCCAGAACGTAAAAATGCATTTCATTTGGCTAAGCGTACTCAAAAAGCGCAACATGTCGAAGTACATAAACAAGCTTTAGAAAATGGTAAGTTTGAAGTTGAAGATTTATCCATTCAGCCAAAAACGAAAAAGAAAAGAAAGACTTTAAAACGAAGTCAAGCGAAGAATTTAGATCAAGAAACGAAAGTGGAAGAAAAACAAAGTGAAACTACTTTGGAAAATACGGAAGCAGTCGTTTTGGAAGAACAGAAGGCTGAACCTAGTTTGACTCAGGAACCGTTAGTTCGAGAAGAAGCAATCAATGAAGTTGAAGATAAAGCCATTCAAAGTGCTGAAACTGGAACTGAGCAAGATGTACAAATTGTTCAACCTGGATTAGATCAAGAAGAAGATGTTGAAATTCAAGTACAAGATCTAACAGAGGAAAGTGAAACGACACCGATTTTGCTTGAGCCGGAAGTCGTAGAAGAAAAAGAACTTAGTGAAGAAGAGCTTGAAAAACAACAATTGGAAGCATTTAAAGCTCGCCAAGTGGAAGAATTGAAAAAATCACTCGCAAGTGCTGCTTTAGAAGAAAAAGAAGTTCTTGATGTGGAAGCTCAAAAAGTTGATGAGGTTGAAGATATCGTTCGTCCAATTGAAACTTTGTCTTTTGATCAAAAAGATGAAGAAGTAATGGAAGAAGTAAAAGAAGATGTTGAACCAAAAAGTGTTAAAGAAACCTTTGATGAAATGAAAAGGAACTCGGAAGAGTTGCGTACTTCTTTAAGAAAAAAAGATATTGCTGAAGAGGATGAAATCGTTGAAGAAGATCTCATGTTACATCCACAAGATAATCCAGATGAAGTCATTGAATTTGATGAGGATGAGCTTGATGATTTAGAAGAAATCGAAGAAGATATAAATCAAGCTGAAGGAGAGTCAAGTGAAGACCAAAGTTTTGATGAAGATGATATTCGCATTGAATTCATTGAGGAAGAAGCGCAAGTCGAAGAACAATTTGCGATTTCAAAAGAAAATGAAGCGAAAGAAGACAAGGAAGAAATGGAAGAAGAGATTCCACTTTCTGATTTGTATGAAGACAAAAAACACTTCTTACTTTCACAATACAATATGGAAGAAGATTATTTAGAAGAACAATCTCAAATGGGTTATCACTTTGTAAAAATGATTGGGAAGAAATTCTATTTCAAAAAGGGTGATCCATGCGATTATTACTACATCATTAATTATTATGAACAAGAACCAGATTACGAAACGAAATTAAAATGGAAACAAGATGGATGGAAACTTTTATCGGTTTCTGAATCGAAAAAGAAAAAAGATGCTGGTTGGTTTATCTTAAGAAATGAAGAAAAAGCCGGAGAATATCGTAAGAAAATCGATAATGAAGAAGAAAAATTTGCTTTCTTTAAGAAATATCGTAGTTCTTGTCGCTCGACTTTATTTATGATTTTTGTATGTATGGCATGCTGTGCTGTCTGCTTTGGAACACAAGTATGGGCACGTGCTTGGGAAGGAACAAATCTTTATTTGATGCTTGCGCTTCCTATTTCTTTGGTTTTATTTTTAATTTGTTTCTGTGTCTTTATTAGCTATTCTCGTATGTTGCGAGGAGCAAATAAACAAGCGAATTTGTTGAAAGCTCGTTTACGTTTAAAAGAACGTAAAATGGCCGAAGCAGATCGCTCAAAAACAGAGACTGATGAAGAATTAGACCATGAATGGGAAAAATTTGAAAAAGAATAACAATGAACCAGATAGTGATCCTATCTGGTTTTTTTAGGAGGGATTTTATGTTTTTGTGGGATGCAAAGCAATATGGAAAATATGAAATGGAAAGAACACTTCCGTGTTATGATTTGATCCAATCTTTACCTAAAATGAATTATCAATCCATTTTAGATATTGGTTGTGGTATTGGCAACAGTACATTGGCTCTAAAAAAGACTTTTCCTAAAGCAAATATCGTAGGTGCTGATTCGTCTGTAGATATGTTAATATGTGCACGCAAAAAAAATCCAGATTTAAATTTTGAGCAAATTAACTTTTCGCATACATGTGAAGAAATACAAGGTAGCTATGATTTACTTTTTTCAAATGCATGTATTCATTGGATTAATCATCATGAAATATTAATTCCCAATTTATTTCAACATGTAAAGGATGGAGGTGCTCTCGCAATTCAAATTCCTTTACAATCAAGGCATCCATTTTATCAAAAAATAAATGCGATGGTAGAAAGTTTTCGATGGGTGAATAAAATTAAGGTACAAAAACAATATTATACCTACGAAGAAAATCGATATTATGATATTCTTTCAAAAATTTCTAAGGATTTTCGAATTTGGGAAACGACTTATTATCATTCTTTGGAAAACCATGAAAGTGTCATTGAATGGTATCGTGGAAGTGGTTTACGTAGCTACTTAGAACAATTATCCAAGGAAGATGGAAGGTGTTTTGAAAATGAACTGTTACAATTTGTAAAGGAAGTCTATCCGAAACAAGAAGATGGTCGTATTTTATTTAAAATTCCACGTTTGTTTTTCGTTGTAAATAAATCGGGATTAAAATGATATAATAAGCCAAAGGAGTGAATATGAAAAAAGAAGATCTCTTTATTTTGCGCGACATTGATTGTTTTGAACCAGCAACCGAATCTATGCGAAAAAAACAATATACATTTGAGAATCGTGTCCTTTCTTGTTGCATGATGGAAGCAAATTATTATTTAGCTCAACAATTAAAGGTTCCTTTTGCGACACCTCTTTTTTATCTTGCACGTTTAAGAATTGTTGAAGGCATTCCAGTATCAATTGAAAAGACTTATATTGTCTATGAAAAGGTGAAGGGACTTGAAAGTTATGATTTTCATAATCTTTCGTTTTATAATGTATTAAAGGAAGTGTATGGAATTACGATTCAAGAAACAGATGAAGAATTATTAATTGTTGAAGCAAAAAAAGATGAACAAGAATATTTAGATTTACAAGAAGGGGACCAAATTCTTTTTGAGAAGGGAAAATCTTATCTTGAAGATTCTAAGGATCCTTTTGAATATTTTGAAATGTCATCGATTCCAACCTTTTATCGATTTAGGAGTGTGATTCATCAATGACAAAGAAAAAAGCAATTTATATCCAATTGATGGATCGAATCAAAGAACAATTGAACCATGGTGAACTTCAAGTGGGAGATCGTCTACCAAGTGAACGGTGGTATTCGACACATTATCAAATGAATCGAATGACTGTACGAAATGCTCTGAAACATTTAGAAGAAGAAGGGATTTTATTTTCTAAACAAGGAAGTGGCTACTATGTTAAGGATACTTCAAGTAGTCGGGATGAAATAGAGCTTGGGCGGGCTGAAATTTTATCTTTAAGTGCGCAATTAAGACAAAAAAGAATGCCAGTTACGCGTCGAATGATTTCTTTAAAAAAGATAAAAAATGATGCTTTGAAGCAATTCTTTCCAGAAGAAAAAGCTTTATATGAAATAATTCGTTTGTCAAGTATAAAGAAAGAGGCTTATGTTCTTCAAAAGGCTTATATTCCAGCTTCTATTTTTGAAGATGCGGATCGCTTTGATTTTGAGACTTTTTCTTTATATGCATATATGGAAGATAAAGGGCATCGACCAAAGCAGATGGTTTCGAATTTGCAAGTTCAGATTTGTCCAATGGATGTTGAGGAATGGATGAATTTAGAATATAAAATGGTATTTCAATTTGAAGATTTAGGTTATGATGTGAATCATGAATTGGTTGAATATACTTTGTCTTATTATAATCCCAAATGCACAACGCTGCATTATGTGACAAAAGGAATTAAAATGCATAAAGGTTGAGAGAATTCTCAATCTTTTTATATACCAATTTTAAAGATAGTGGTATATACAAAATTGGTATATAAAAATCAAGGAAATAATTTCGAAAAAACTTGTAATTGGTATATTTGTGTGCTATAAAATAGATGAAAGTGGTATATAAGGAGATTACTATGAAAGTCATTGTTTGTAAAGATTATCAAGAAATGTCAAAAAAAGCGAATGAATATGTGAAAGAAGTTCTTGTGAATAAAAAAGATGCAATTCTAGGACTTGCGACAGGAAGTACACCAGAAGGTTTATATCAAGAAATGGTTGCTGATTATAAGGCAGGAGATACGGATTATGAAACGGTTTCTTCCTATAATTTAGATGAATATGTTGGCATTGAACAAAGTCATCCAGAATCTTATTATTCTTTTATGCATAAACATCTATTTGATCAAGTAAATATCAAAGCAGAGAATACACATTTACCATCTGGAACAAGTCAAGCAGATGCCAATTCTTATGAAGAAGAATTGAAAAAAGTTACGATTGATTGTCAAGTATTAGGTATTGGTCGAAATGGACATATCGGATTTAATGAACCGGGTACTTTGTTTACCGAAGGTACACACATTGTTGATTTAACACCAAGTACCATTGAAGCTAATTGTCGTTTCTTTGACAATGATCCGAATCAAGTGCCTAAACAAGCAATTTCAATGGGAATTGCCAGTATCCTTCGTTCAAAACAACTTCTTGTCTTAGCAAGTGGTAAAGAAAAAGCAGAAGCAGTTAAAGGTATGATTGAAGGTCCAGTTACGGAAACTTGTCCAGCTTCTATTTTACAAAAACATGATGATGTGATTGTTATTATTGATGAAGCTGCAGCAAGTGCTCTTTCAAAATAGTCCCTTTCTCAAAACCCTTAGATTCGTCTAAGGGTTCTTTTTTTGAAAATGACGATTGGTCAATTGATGGATATTCTTTGAAGTGGTATGATAAATAAAAAGAATTTTAGAGGAAATTAATTATGCAAATTCAAGATTTTTATGAAGGGAAAACCTTTGATGCATATACCTATTTTGGTGCACATCTTCAAGACGAAGGGGTATTGTTTCGAACCTATGCACCACAAGCTGATAAAGTTTGTATCATTGGTGAGTTTAATGATTGGAAAGAAGAATCCTTAAAACAAGAAGGGAAGAGTGGAATTTGGACCTACTATAGTTTACAAGCTTGTGAAAATCACATGTATAAATATGTAATATATGGAAAAAATGGTCGTGTTGAACATTGTGATCCGTATGGATTTGGAATGGAATTGCGTCCAAATTTTGCGTCTATTGTTCGTAATATTCACTATCACGAATTTCATGACTTGGATTGGATGCAAACAAGAACTCGTAATTTTGATCGACCAATGCAAATTTATGAGTTACATATGGGTTCATGGAAATTAAAGGCAGATGGTTCATGGTTTCAATATGATGAAATAGCGGATGATTTAATTGCATATTGTGAAAAATTTCATTATACCCATGTTGAATTTATGCCCTTAAATGAATATCCATTTGATGGTAGTTGGGGTTATCAACCAACTGGTTATTATAGTCCAACGAGTCGATATGGAAATGCAAGCCAGCTTCAATCCTTAATTGATCGACTTCATCAAGCTGAAATTGGTGCGATTATTGATTTTGTTCCAGCACATTTTGCAACTGATTCTTATGGCCTAAAGTTGTATGATGGTTCAGAATTATACGAATATCCAGCTAGTGATGTCGGCGAGAGTGAGTGGGGTACTTGTAATTTTATTTATTCTCGATATGAAGTTTGTTCCTTTTTACAATCTGCTTGTAATTATTGGCTTAAGGAATATCATTTTGATGGAATTCGCATGGATGCCGTCAGTCGTTTAATTTATTGGTTAGGTGATGAAAATCGTGGCGTGAATCCACGTTCAATTGAATTCATACAACGAATGAATGCTGGACTTCATATGATTCATCCAACTTGTATGTTGATTGCTGAAGATTCAACAGCTTATCCACAAGTGACTAAGCCTGTGTGTGAAGGTGGATTGGAATTTGATTATAAATGGGATCTAGGTTGGATGAATGACACCTTGGATTACTTTATGAAAACAAGTGAGGAAAGAAAGTCTTTTTCCAATAAATTAACCTTTTCTATGCATTATTTCTATAATGAACGTTATTTGTTGCCTTTAAGTCATGATGAAGTTGTCCATGGTAAAAAAACGATTATTGATAAAATGTATGGCTCGTATGAAGAAAAATTTGCCCAAGCACGTTCGTTTTACTTGTATATGATGATGCATCCAGGTAAGAAATTGAATTTTATGGGGAATGAAATTGCAATGTTTAGAGAATGGGATGAGAATAAAGAACCAGATTGGTTTTTATTGAAATATCCAATGCATGATTCTTTTTCACGTTATATGCAAGATTTAAATCAAATTTATAAGAATACAAGGCAACTATTTGCCTGGGATGATGACCCATCGAGTTTTCAATGGTTGATTATTGATGATAGTTGTAATCTCTATGGTATTCAAAGAACAGCGCTTGATCTAGAGCCAGTGGCAGCGTATTTTAATTTTTCAAACAATGAACAAACAATTGTTTTGGATTCTGAATGGAATATTGTTTTAAATACAGATTGGCAGACCTATTCAGGAAATACAGAAGTAAAAAAAGAAAAAGTGAAAGAAATAACACTTCCAGCTTTTTCTTCCATTTATCTTACAAAAGAAGCACTTAAATAAAAAAAGACCAATCCATTTGGATTGGTCTTAATTATATTAGTCTTGGAATAAAGCAGTTGAATAATAGCGATCGCCACTATCTGGTAGTAAGACAACGATGTTTTTACCGGCGTTTTCTTCTTTTTTCGCTTCATCCAAAGCCGCTTTTAAAGCAGCTCCAGAAGAGATTCCTACTGAAATACCTTCTTTATGTGCAATCAATTTTGAATATTTGAAAGCATCTTCGTTTGATACAGGTGAAACTTGATCATAAATATCAGTATCTAAAGTTTCCGGAACAAAACCAGCACCGATTCCTTGAATTTTATGTGGTCCACCATGTCCTTCAGATAATACGGGAGAAGTTTCTGGTTCAACCGCAACAATTTTTGTGTTGCTCTTTTCTTTTAAATATTTTCCAGTTCCACTTACGGTTCCACCAGTTCCAACACCAGCAACAAATACGTCAACTTTTCCATCTAAATCTTCATAGATTTCAGGTCCTGTAGTTTCATAATGAATTTTAGGGTTAGCAGGGTTTGAAAATTGGCTAGGAATAAAGGCATTTCCTTTTTCTTCGGCTAATTCTTCCGCTTTGGCAATAGCACCTTTCATACCCTTTGTTCCATCACTTAAGACAATTTCGGCACCATAAGCTTTAATGATTTGACGACGTTCAACACTCATTGTTTCTGGCATTACGATAATTAAATGATATCCTTTGGCAGCAGCAATGGATGCAAGGCCGATTCCAGTGTTTCCAGAAGTTGGTTCAATGATTACTGTGTCTTTTGTTAATTTTCCAGCTTTTTCAGCATCTTCAATCATTGAAAGAGCAATACGATCTTTTACCGATCCAGATGGATTAAAATATTCTACTTTCGCAAATAAGTTTGCTTTTAAATCTTCCTCTTTTTCAATGTTTGTAAGTTTTAATAATGGCGTTTTTCCAATTAATTGGCTAGCACTTGTGTAATATCCCATGATTTTTTCCTCCTCTATTAAATTTCTTTGAATCTTGGTTTTTATTTACAACAGTTTTGTAACAACAACAATCGCTACTCATGTGATTCCTCCTTTCGGTTGACACTGATATCATAACGCTAAAACCTATAAAGTCAAGGGGAAATATAGGAAAAATATATTTTTTTTAAAAAAAGCCTGTTAAAAACAAGCTTTGGATTAAATATAATATTCGCCACCAATGGCCATTTCTTGATCAATTAAATCTTGGATACTTATATGATCGACAACATCTAAAATCGCTTTATATAATTTTTTCCATACTAAAATTGTAATGGCATCGGATTGCTCTTTTGAATCAATATCCGGATCGACCCAATCAACCGGTGCTAAAGATCCTTCTGTTAATCTTAAAATCATGCCGACTGTAATTTGTTCAGGGCTTTTATTTAAATAGTATCCACCCTTTGGTCCGCGCACACTTCGGATTAATCCAGCACTAGTTAAAGAGGGCATGATTTGTTCTAAATATTTTAAGGAAATTGATTGTCTTTTTGAGACGTCCTTTAAAATAACAGGCTTATGATTTGGTTGTTGTGCAATATCTAATACGAGTTGTAAGGCATATCTTCCTTTTGTTGAAATTTTCATTTGTATCACCTTTTTTAGTATATTTCAGATTTCCTAGTAAATCAATAGGGGATAGGGTGTAAAAAAATTGAATTTTACGAAAAAATTAAATAAAATTGATGTGAAATTGTTACATCTTTTTATTGAAAATGCGTTATGATATAGATAAAGAAAAAAATCACAAGAAAGCATTTTATTAATCTGCTTTCTATGGAGGAATGAATATGGTAAAAAGAATTGGAATCTTAACTTCTGGAGGCGATTCACCAGGGATGAACGCTGCTATTCGCGCTGTTACAAGAGTTGGGATTAATAGTGGCTTAGAAGTTTTTGGGATTTACAATGGATATAAAGGAATGGTTGAAGGATATATTGAGCCTTTAACAAGAGAAACTGTCGGTGAAATTGTAAATCGTGGTGGAACGATTTTAGGATCTGCTCGTCTTCCTGAATTTAAAGATATCGAAGTTCGGAAAAAAGCCATCAAACAACTTCAAAAACGTGGAATTGAAGCAGTGGTTGTTGTTGGAGGAGATGGATCCTATCGAGGAGCACTCTCATTGACGGAGATGGGTGTGAATTGTATTGGTCTACCAGGAACGATTGATAATGATATTACTTGTACAGATTATACAATTGGTTTTCAAACCGCTTTAGAGACTTGCGTTGAATGTATCGATAAATTACGTGATACATCGAATTCACACCATCGTTGTTCCATTGTTGAAGTCATGGGAAATCGTTGCGGTGATCTTGCGTTGTGGTCTGGTATTGCCTGTGGGGCAGAAATTATTGTTACTAGCGAAACAGGTTTTGATGAAGAAGAAGTATTGGGACGCTTACGTGATATTGATTTAATCAAGAAGAAAAAACATGCCATTGTCGTTATTAGTGAAAAAATTACGGATGTTGATCAATTTGCGAAAAAAATTAGTTTAAATACTGGTTTTTCAGGAAGAGCAACCGTATTAGGACATATTCAACGTGGTGGTTCTCCATGTCCTTTTGATCGTATGTTAGCGAGTCGCATGGGTGAAAAAGCTGTTGATATGTTGATGCAAGGAATTGGTGGACAATGTATTGCTATTCGTGATAACAAAATTGTTTCAATTCCAATTAAAAAAGCATTGGGTATGCCACATCAGTCAAGCCAACCATTTGTTAATTTATTTGATCGATTAGTATAAAGCTTCCTTGGAAGCTTTTTTTGAAAGTTAGTCTTGAATAATATATAATAAATACAAAAAAGAGGTAGTAAGGAGTGGTTATATGTCAGAACATTTAGGCGAATCAATGGAAGATTATTTAGAAGCTATTTTAGTTCTAGAAGATCAAATTGAAAATGTTCGAAGTGTCGATGTAGCAAGTTATTTAGGTTTTTCAAAGCCCAGTGTTTCGCATGCGGTTAAATTAATGGAACAAAAAGGCTTGATTCGATTGAATTCGAGTAAAATTCTTCACTTAACACCAGAAGGAGAAGAAATTGCTCGTTCAACGTATCAAAGGCATTGTTTCTTTACAGATATGTTGGAAGGAATTGGTGTTGACCGTAAAACAGCTACGGAAGATGCTTGTCGAATTGAACATGTAATTAGTGAAGAAACATTTCAAGCAATTAAAGAATTTTATAACAAACAAAAATAGAAATGAAGGACTATCTTATGATAGTCTTTTTCTATGAAGAGGTTCACTATGCAAGAAATACTAGCCCCGGTAGGGAATTGGGAAATGTTAGATGCCGCTTTGGCGGCAGGGTGTGATGCAATTTATTTGGCAACAAAAGAATTTGGTGCACGTGCCTATGCGCAAAATTTTTCGATTGAAGAGATTGCGCAAATTGTTAAACGATGTCATTTAATTGATGTTAAAGTTCATGTCACATTGAATACGATTTTATATGAAGATGAAGTAGAGAAAGCTTATGAAGTTGCTTATGCTCTTTATAAAGTAGGTGTAGATGCTTTGATTATTCAAGATTTGGGTCTGATTCATTTAATTCATGAAAGATTACCAAATATGTGTTTACATGCATCAACACAAATGAGCGTAATGAGACCGGATGAAATTGAGCGCTTAAAAAAAATTGGTATATCTCGTGTTGTTTTAGCACGTGAATGTACAAAGACTGAAATTGAAGCATGCAAAAAAGCTGGTTTAGAAATCGAAATTTTTGTTCATGGAGCACTTTGTATCAGTATGTCAGGACGTTGTTACTTTTCAAGTGTTTGTTATGGAAGAAGCGGTAATCGAGGTATGTGTGCTCAACCATGTCGTATGCCTTATACACTCTATGAAAAGGATAAAAAAATTGAAACAGAAGGTTCCTATCTTTTAAGTCCAAAAGATTTATCATTAATTGATTCGGTAAAGGAATTTGATGTTGATTCATTTAAAATTGAAGGACGGATGAAATCGAGTGCATATGTGTATGAAGCCGTTCGTCAAGTAAAAATGGTACGGGATGGAAAGGTGCGAAGCGAAGCGGATCGAAATGCTTTAAAACAAGCGTTTAATCGTGGCTATACTTTAGGTCATGTCTATGAACAAAAAGGCAAAGATCTGATGAATACTTTGACAAGCAATCATCAAGGTATTGTGATTGGCAAGGTTATTTCTTCGAATAAACGAGCTATTCGTATCCAATTAACAGAAGATTTAAATCAAAATGATGGTATTCGTATTGGAAATGAATATGGTTGTCGCATAAATTATTTATACGATGAAAAACATCGTCTTCAAAATCAAATAAAAGCCGGTTCAATTGCACAAATTGATCCAGCATATGGGATTCAAAAAGGAGATGTCGTACGTCGTACGATTAGTTATTTACAAGAAAAAGAAATTGATGCCCTTGTTAAGAAGACACAACGTAAAATCAAGGTGAAAGCTCACATCTCTTGTTTGTATGAAGATTGTCCACTCTCTTGTTGGGTAAGTGATGGCTTGCATGAAGTTTATGTTGAAAGTGATGTGCTTTCACAAAAAGCTAGAAATCAAGGATTAACTTGTACACAAATCGAAAAACAAATGAAAAAAACAGGGAATAGTTGGGTTGATTTTGATGAAATGACTTATGAAGTTGCTCCAGGACTTTTTTTTCCAATGGGTGTGATTAATCAATTAAGAAGAGATGCCGTTTTTGCTTTAGAAGAAAAACGTTGTGAAATACATCGTGAAGAAGCATTGCCTTATGCTTTTCAAGTAGAAAATAAGGAAAGACATCTAGAAAAGCTCTATGTCGATCAAGTAAAAGGAAATTGTGCACCTAGTACAATGAATGTTTGTAATTCATATGGGGTTGCAGCGATTCAAAAAATGGGATTTGATTCTGTGATCTTAAGTGATGAAATGAATACGGAACAAATAATTGCTTTAATGCAGGCATACCAAAAAAGATATCAAGTAAATGCACCGGTAATTGTAACAATCTATCAACATAGACGCTTGATGATTATGCGACATTGTCCGATTAATATGGCATTAAAAGATGGAAAACGTGAAAATTGTGCCCTTTGTCATCAAAAAAATTATAGCTTAGAAGGGAAAGATGGTCGAAGATATTCTTTAAGAGGAAATCACGATTGTTTTATGCAAATTTTTGATCAAAAAATTACGGATAATAGACAAAATAGGATGGAATTAGAAGAAGTAGGGATTCATTCATTTTTTATTCGTTTTTTGGATGAAAGAAAAGAAGAAAAGGAAAGTCTTATAAGCACTTTTTTTGATTGAAACACACTTGTTAAAGTGTTATCATAAGGATAGCTAAAAGGCTCAAGGAGGATATTTTAATTATGCCTATTATTGTTGATGTATATGCTCGCGAAGTATTAGACTCTCGTGGTAATCCAACAGTTGAAGTTGAAGTAACAACAGAATCTGGTGCTTATGGACGTGCAATGGTTCCAAGTGGAGCAAGTACTGGTGTACGTGAAGCGTTAGAATTACGTGATGGAGACAAAACACGTTATTTAGGAAAAGGAACAACAAAAGCTGTTGACAATGTAAATAACAAAATTGCTCCAAAAGTAGTTGGTATGGACTGCCGTGACCAAGTATTGATTGACAAGACAATGTTAGAATTAGATGGAGATCCATTTAAGAAAAACCTAGGAGCTAACGCTACTTTAGGTGTTTCTATGGCTTGTGCATTAGCCGCTGCTGATTTCTATGGTGAACCATTATATAACTATTTTGGAGGATTCAATGGAAAAACATTACCAGTTCCTATGTGTAATGTAATCAATGGTGGATCTCATGCAGACTCTACTGTAGACTTCCAAGAATTCATGATCATGCCTGTTGGAGCTACAAGTGAAAAAGAAGCAGTTCGTATGGCTGCTGAAACTTTCCATGCTTTAAAGGCTGTATTAAAGAGCAAAGGATATAACACAAACGTTGGAGACGAAGGTGGATTTGCTCCTAGCTGTGAAGATGGAAATGAAGAACCACTTGAATTATTAGTAGAAGCTATGAAAGCTGCTGGTTATGAACCAGGTAAAGATATGAAAATCGCAATGGACGTAGCTGCTAGTGAATTCCATAACACTGAAACTGGATTATATGAATTGAAAAAATCTGGTCAAGGTACAAAAACAAGCGATGAAATGATCGATATGTATGAAGAATGGATTGAAAAATACCCAATTATTTCAATTGAAGATGGATTAGGAGAAAGTGACTGGGACGGTTGGAAAAAATTAACAGATCGTTTAGGTGACAAAGTTCAATTAGTAGGTGATGACTTATTTGTTACAAACCCTTCAATCTTATATGAAGGAATTGAAAAAGGAATTGCTAACGCAATCTTAATCAAAGTTAACCAAATTGGTACATTAACTGAAACATTCGATGCAATCGAAATGGCTAAGAAACATGGATATACATGTATCGTATCTCACCGTTCAGGTGAAACAGAAGATAGCACAATCGCTGATATCGCTGTTGGATTAAATGCAGGACAAATTAAAACTGGTTCATTAAGCCGTACAGACCGTATTGCTAAATACAACCGTTTAATGCGTATCGAAGACGAATTAAATCAACGTGGACAAGCTAAAGTTGCTGAATACTTAGGTGATAAAGCATTCTATAACTTACCAGTTGTTGAATTTAAAAAATAGTTGAAAAGAGATCTCTTATGAGATCTTTTTTTTGTTGTTATAGAAAGGGGAGTGATTTGTATAATTGAAATGAATATATGAGCAGTTGTTGATTTGATCAATAACTTTGTATGTTTTGATTAAATAATGATTTATAAGAGGAAAATATTCTTTTAAATAAGATAGAATCAAAAAGGTTTATTGATGCAATAAAATCGTTATAAAACGGCTTTTTAAGGTTTTTTAAAAAAAGTTTGAAAAAATCAAAAAAATACTTGCGTACTACTTGATAACGTGGTATTGTATATAAGCGCTAAGTAAGTGAGCGGCCTAAATTTTTGGAGAAGTACTCAAGTGGTTGAAGAGGTGCCCCTGCTAAGGGTATAGGTCGGGTAACCGGCGCGAGAGTTCAAATCTCTCCTTCTCCGCCATTCATATTGGTCCAGTGGTGTAGTGGTTAACATGCCTCCCTGTCACGGAGGAGATCGTGGGTTCGAGTCCCATCTGGACCGCCATTTGCAGATGTAGTTCAATGGTAGAACACAGCCTTGCCAAGGCTGATACGGGGGTTCAATTCCCCTCATCTGCTCCATGTATAAAATTGAATATATTGGTCCAGTGGTGTAGTGGTTAACATGCCTCCCTGTCACGGAGGAGATCGTGGGTTCGAGTCCCATCTGGACCGCCATTTTAAAAATTAAGATGCTTATGCATCTTTTTTTTACATTTCAATTTAGATGAAGCTCAAAAAAACCTTCTGTTCATACAGAAGGTGATTGTAATTATGCTTCTAGAATATTTTTATAAATTTTTTTTAATTTCTTTTTTTCTTTTTTGGTCATTTCACGTTTTGATGCATCGTGATCTTTAACTGTTCCTTCATGTCCTTTGATTGCTTCTCCTTTTTTAACTGAAAGAACCAGTGGAACATAAAGCCATAGTTTATTATCTTCCTCTTTGTTTTCTTCCATATACTTTCCGATATACTGACTGAGTTGTTCTCGTTGTTCATCGGTATAAAGTAGATTTTTTTGATCATCTCTTACTTTTACATAGTACACGGTTTTCTTAGCGGATTTTGCGACTTTTCTTAAAATTGGTTTTGCTTGTTGACAATAAGGACATTGTTCAAAGCCGAAATATAAGATGCCATCTTTTTTTTCGTTAAAGAAAGAAAGAGCTTCTTCCATTGAAATTTCTGTAAAATCTTGATTGGTGCTTTCTTTCGTTGTTTCACAACTTTCTGTAGGATCACATGCATTATTTTCATTTGCATAAATTACAGTATTAGAAAAAAAAGTTCCAACACATAATAATGAGATTAATAATTTTTTCATAGCAATACTATGACAAAGTTTAAGTCTTTTATCAAGTGATATACTTTAGGAATATAAAAAAAGTCCCTTTCAGGACTTTATTTTTCAAATGGGGCGGTAGCCCTATTTGAAACAAATGTTTGCAAATAATTTTCAATTACAAAATCAAATATCAATTGAACCAATAAGAGAAATCTTGTTGGTTTTTTATTTAGGAGGAGAAAGAAATGTTTGATGAAATTAAAATCGTTAGTAATGTAAATAGTTATGGCACAATTCCAATTCAATTTTTACAAGATAAAAATTTAAGCCTAAAAAGTAAAGGACTATTGGCTCAGATTTTTTACTTAAAATCCCAAAATGCAGATTGGACGATATCAGTAATGGGATTAACCGCTTTAGTAAAAGAAAGCAAAGATACTGTTTTATCTGCATTAAAAGAATTACAAAACTTAGGCTATATTTTCAAAAAACAGTTACGAAATGAGAATGGAAGTTTTGGAAAATATCTATGGATTGTTTACGAATCGCCAGCTTTAAATATTCATTTTTTCAGTGAAAATAATCAAATTTTACCGAAGTCGGAAAACCCGAATACGGGAAATCCGAATGCGGTCAAAAGCCTTTAAAATCCCCGCAACCGGAAAAACCGAATGCGGGAAATTCGACACTAATTGATAATGATATTGATAATGATATTGATATAGATAATCATATCAAATCAATATCAAAAGAAGATATATGTAAGTTAGTAGAGCAAGTTGAAAAACAAATCAATTATCAAAAACTGGTGCAAAAATTTGGAGAGAATAAAAATCTGATTAAATTGATTCGAAAGATTTTAGTTCGGATCAAGCTATCGAATAAAGACGTGATTCAAATTGGAAAAGAAGAAGTTGAAATTGAAGATGTTCGTGAAACTTTTGATGAATTAAATTTTGATATTCTCTGTGCAATGATTGATGACTTTAAATACGCAAAAAAAATTAATAATCTTAATTCTTACACATTGAAAGCTATGTACAATGCTCCACTGAATTACGAATTAAAGCAAATGCAAGAAACAAATAATTCAAACAAAGACTTTCCAGAGTGGTACAAAAACCAAGAACAACATGAAGCTAGTGTTGAGTTGATAAACGAAGTGAATGAATTGATTAAAGGCATGGGACATTGAAATCGGAGTTAGAGAAAGGCTTTAAAAATGGATGAAAAAATCAAAAAAAGGCATATAGCAAAAGACATGATTGAAAAAAGAATCCGTTCTAAATGGATTGGATGTAATTTTGAAATCTCGATAGATACGGACTATATGACATTTACGAATATTGAATGGTTTAATTATCGTGAATTGATCCTGTTTAATTCAATCGTTGCTATTTCATTAAAAAATAATTTTTCTACAGAGAAATTATGTGAGAAATTCAATAATTCTTCATCGTGCATAGTTGTATCGAATGACAGCAGAAAGGATTATCAATCGAAAATCATTGAAGAAATCACACGTGAACAAGCAGTTGCGAACGCTTTAATTCAAGCATTTGGGGTAATCAATCACCTTTTAGCTAAAGAAAAAAGTGTATTGATTGCACATGGTATTTTAGGCATAGAGTTTGAAAATTTAGTTGATGAAGGAAAGACAACACGAACGTTGGAAAGAATATACAATCGTGCATTAGACGATTTTGCATGGGGTATGGAAATAACATGAAAGGAGTGAAGAAATGTTTGAAGTTGATTATGAACGAACAATTGCCAAGGCAAGGTTAGAGCTAGATTTTTTTACCAAAAACGTGCAAGTTGGTTTTTATCGGTTTAAACGGATTCCGTTGGTCGAAGTTAGTGAAACTAATCTATTGGATTTGATGACAATTGAACTTCCAACCAAATATGACGAGTTGATGATTGAGGACGTAAAGTTGATTTCTAAACTTGATAAACGTTCAAAAGAGATTTTGTATTGTGTACATTGCTTATCGTTTAAAAGACGTAACTTAAGAAGTGAAAATACAGAATACTCATTTGGAAACCCGTACAAATACTACAACGAGGCAGTATTGAGATTTGGTTTGGCAAGAGAAGATTTAACGGTTTATTTGTGAAAGTAGAATGAGAATATGGCTAGATTTTTTTTACAGGAGGAGAAGAAAATGAAAAAATCGAAAATTATTAACATTTCAAATGTATCTGGAGGAGTCGGAAAAAGTACGACAGCAATTGAGTTAGCGACTTATTTTGGAATCAATGAGTATCGAGTATTGCTTGTTGACGCAGATATGCAAGCCAGTGCAACAGATTGCATCGGAACAAATGGTCAAACTTTGAATTTAAAGGAATTGAATTTATTGGACGAAAAGATTGAAGATGGTCAAAATTTTTTGAACGTACTTGATAAACATTTGATTGAAAATGTTGCAGATGATTTGTGTGAAGTATTGGAAGATCCGGACTCAATCAAAGATGTAATCGTAAAGACGAACCACCACAACGTGGACTTATTACCAGCTTCAATTCGATTATGTCAAGCAGATAAGAATTTGTCAGATGATATCACACGATCAGCAGTAGATCGCTTGGTTTATGCGTTTGAAAATGTCAAAGATGAATATGATTTCATTATCATCGACAATTCACCAGCACAGACATTAGTAAGCACGAATACATTGCTTGCAAGTGATCTAAATATCGTTCCAGTCAAGATGGATAAAAAATCAATCAAGGGAATGATTATTTCTTTGAAAAATACGATTTCCATTATGAAAAGAAACAAAAAGAACGTGGATTTGAAAGTGTTGTTCACAATGGTTGCAAAACGTGGAAAGACGGAAAGAGAAATCATACCTTGGTTCAGAAAACATATGCAAGATATGATTTTTGAAACAGTGATTCCGTATCAAAAAAAGCCAACACAAGACGCAAGCATGATGAACAAACAAGTTGTCTTTACAGATACAAACGTGGGAAACGCATACAAAGCATTAGGTGACGAAGTTTTAGCGTTGTTTAAGGATTAGAAGGGTAGGTAATTAAGATGTCAATTTTAGATGATTTAACAATAGGATTTGAAGATAAAGGATTTAATACAGCAGATAGTTTTGTAGATCGTGAAAAAGAATTGCCTACAAAGATGGTTTCAATTTATGACATTGATTTCAATCCATTGAATGACGCAAATGATACGGAAGAAGATAAAATCGAAAACGCAGAAAAAATCCATGAACAAGGAATGGTTTACACGCCATTACACGTTTATAAAAACAAAGAAAAACGTCATGGTGGAAAGAAAAAATATATGCTTTTAGGAGGACATTTCAGATTGGACGCACTTTTAAGAAATGCCGAGAAGTATGACGATTCTCAAAAAAACATACCAGTAATCGTAGTTCCGACTCCGAAAGATGAAGTTGATGAACAAGAAATGATCTTGTTACTAAATGAAGTAAGACCACTAGATGATGATGATTATAAACGTAAAGTTGAAATGTACTTGAAGGTATGGAATGGAAAGGTTGAAAAAGGTGAGAAACCGAAAGGAATACAGAAAAGAAAATGGATTGCTCAACGATTAGGAAATCGAATCGGAGAAAAGAAAGTCGAGAAATTCATTCATGAATTAGAAGGCTATGAAAGAAGCCCTAAAAATGATGTTGAAATAGGTGATGTTAAATTAGCAGATGAACAAGAAGAAATAATGACATCTGCCAATGAAGAAACTTTAAAAACCATTGAAAAAAATTTAAAGGAAAGCACTGGAAGAAAGGTAAAGATTTCAAAAAAATGTGCAATTACGTTTTATGCACAAAATGATGACATGGAAGATATGTTTACAATCTTGAATGACTTAGGTTTTACAGAAGAAGGATATTTTAAATAAGAGAGGTAATGAAAATGATAAAACTTTCGAATGAAAAAATTGAAAAAAATATAGAAAATGGTTACGTGTGTGTTGAACAAAAAATTAAAGTAGAATTCTTTTTTTCAGTCGAAGAATTCAATAGATTGGAGCGGATTGTAGAAGCATACAATAAAAATAATGATAATCCTACAAGCATTTGCGATATGCAACTAACAATTTTAGAGATTGGTTGTGCGAATAGTAAAAGAGTAGAATTTAATAAGCAAAAGTTTGAACTCGAACTTGGCTTAAGGGACAAAATAGACTGGGATACACTTGATAAATATGATTAATAATTTAGATTTAAAAGAAATTGTATTGTTTGTGGGTTTAGGGTTGGTTTTGGTATTGATCCTAATCCTACTTCTTAGAGGTTTGTATATTTATCAAAAATGGGTGAATAGAAAAATGTATGAATTAGGTGAAAAAGTACATAATAGTATTTTTTCGAATAAAGACGAAAATAGGAAATAAATATGAATGAAAATGAAAAAACATTGAAAGAATTAATACCAAAAGCGGTGAACCCTACCAAAACCAAGTGGGAGCTAAAAAAGCGGTCAATCCTTTTTAGGTTGACCATTCTTTCTTTTTAGGAGTGGACATAATGTCCGAGCTTTTTACGCCAAAATTTCTGCCATTTCTGTCGTTGAAATATGATAATATGATAGCGTAGAAAAAATGTATATATGCCACATATAAGATTTTTTCATTTTCAAAATAGTCAAGATCACATTGGTCTTGGCTATTTTTGTATTTTATGTTTTTTAAGGTAGATTGCCTTAAACTAGAAAGGATTGATTTTATGGCAGATTGGAGAAGTTATGAAAATTTTTATGATTTTATTGATGGAATAGCAGATGAAGAAATTGGTCAAAGTTTAAATGGAAGTATATCAACGGAAGCTTTAGACTATGTGATTGTTGGAGCTTGTAGAGAAGGTGAGGAGTGGATTCGTAAACCTAATTTCAATGAAAATAATCCTATGGAGATACAAGCGTTTTTATCACCTTTAACTAATTTTTTTGAAGAGTTAGAGAAGGATTATGGGGCAATGGTTATAAATGAAATCAAGAACAATTTAAAATCAAAATATAATTGTGGTGAGTGTAATTACTGTGTAGTGGTAGGAGATTCTTATGAATGTTTTGGAGTACAATTTTTTGATAATGAAGAAGAAGCACTTGATGAATTAAAAGAATTGAAAAATAGTGAACAGCCATACGTTGAAGATTATATTGAGGATTTTGAGAAGGAAGTGAATGCAGAATTAGAGCAACAAAAACTTGATAGAAATTTTATTGATGTAAAGTTTGATGAGGTTAAACAAGATTTTCAGATTTATGTAAATGGGGACATTTTAATTATTGATAATGCAAAAGAACTAGGGGCAGATGAGGTTGATGAAGTCATTTCTTTTATTGAATTTAAGAATGAAATGAAAGAAAAATACGAAATATTTATTGTTGATTGCGAAAAACATAAAGATTCAATTGGTTTTAATAGATATTATACGTTTACTTTTATGAAGGATGGGATTGAAGTCGAAGAAGATATAGAACTTTCGGGATGGATTGGACAACGATATTCTCAAGGTAATAAGAGAACGATTAAAGAATTAATAGAAAACGAAATTGATATTGACGAATTGTTAGATGAATTTGAAGAAGAAAGAAAATTAGATTTAGAGTTAGACCTTTAGGATTGCAAGAACTAGTCTTGCTGCCTAAAGGTTTTTTCTTGAAAGGCGGAGTAAACATGAAAAACAACAGTAATTATGCAATCGTATTTCACGAAAATAGTAAGTACCCAAATTGGAACGGGTACCAAGATTGGTATGAAATCTTTGAAGGAGGAAAATCAATCGGAAGAGTGTGTGAAGCCCTAGGCGAAGTTTTCTTTAAGGGTGGAAGCTACGAAAGTGTAGATGAGGACAACACAGTCAATCACATTGAATTGTTAGCAGTAGAACAAGATAGATTGATTGTAGGCGACTTCTATAATGATGAGATCGTAGAAGTTTATCCTAGACAAAGCGTGGAGTTGTCAAACGAAGAATCAGAAGAAAAAGAAGAGGAAGAATTGGAAGTAGATGAATTAGAATTATGACCTTAAGGCGAATTGCCTTAAGTTTTTTTGAAAGGAGAAAATATTATGATTCCGTATGACGAAATTTATAATCAGTTAATGTATTATAGAAAAAATCCAAAGAAGTTAAATGAAAAAGAAAGAGTAAGAGCAATCATTTCTTTGTTGGGACAACATCCAAACGCAATTGAGCTTTATCGTGATATGTTTCTTAATGAACAACAGATACATTCTTTGCATAAGAATGGAATCAATAATATGGCTATTGTAAAAAATATAGAAAATGAAGCGAGTATAAGAACGACAAATTCTTCTGAATTGACATACAGTTACTATGGATATGTAAAAACAATTACACCTGCAACATTAAATCAATTTATAGATGATGTGGCAACAAGGATCCAATTAGAAAATGAGTATGCTAGAACATATCATATTGAATCTTTACAAGAAGAAAAGGAAGATGAATTGACCTTGAATGAACTCGGTGTTTATTTTTAAATTATGGTCAAAGGGGATAATATGAAATTGTATAAAACATATTTAAAATGGAAAATAGGGGAGAATTATAGCTATGAAGAACAATTGATGTTGCTTCGTAATGGAGATTATGGAGAGTATAAAGAAACAGATTCTATAAAAGATATTTATATGAATAAGTTTGAAGAATTTGTTTCACTTCAATTTTCTAAAAAACAATTAGATCTTCCAAATGGTATTTATCGAATCAACAAAGAATTTGATTCAGAAAGATATATCTATTGTGAATTTATCGAAGGTAAGATGAGTAATGTTTTTTTCGATGATTATCAAATAAATGATGTAGATAATCTTTTGACAATTGAACGGGATAAACAAGATATGCTGTTTGAAGGAAATAAAAATTTAGAAGATGTGTTTCTAGAAGATGAGGAAGAACTGGAAGTAGATGAATTAGAATTATGACCTTAAGGCGAATTGCCTTAAGGTTTTTTTGAAAGGTGGAAAAAAAATGAGTATTAAAATTTACACAGAAGAAGAAAGAAAAACACAAAGACGATTGACAAAAGAATTAAATAAAATCTCAGTTGCAGAAATCGCAACAAATATGTATGGGTTGTCATTATATTCTGATCCAATGGATAGAGGGTGTGTACGTTGTCATGAACACGCTGGAATGAAAATTGATATGGTCAATAATCTTGCGAGTTTTAATGGAATTGACCATTTGAATGGTAATGATTTTATTTCTTGTTATGAAAAAATTAGTTCCGTTGAAGCAAGGGAAAAATTAAATGAATATCATAATGAAAGAGATCCTAGAAATCTATTGATGTATTATTACAGTAAACAAAAAAATCAAGTGTATGAATATACTGGATTGTTCTTACCTAAGAAAAGTCGTGATACAAGCAAATTAGAAGAATTTATGCACCAAAAAGGAATTGATGATGATACCTTTAAGCCTTTAATTGACGCTGGTTTATTGTATCAAGATGAACTATGGAATCGAGTTGTATTTGTAGGATTTGATGAACGTGAAGAACCAGCTTTTGGTTGTGCTTACAATACAAACGAACCATCATATAAACAAGATTGCAATGGCAGCTATGATAAAGTTGGTTGGGGAAGAATTAAAGAAAACAGTGATACAGTCATTATGTGTGCTTCACCAATGGAAGCATTGGCATATTTGAGTATTGACGAGGACGCTAGCGTTTTTTGCTCTAAGAATGTAAGTACACTAATTGATACATTAGATTATGCACAATCGCATTATAAATGGTTTGAAAATGTATCAAATTTGAAATTGGCTCTATGTGCAGATACTAAACAAAATCAAGCGTTGTTGGAACGGAGTAAAGCAATTATTAATAAGAATGTAGAAAGATTAACAACGGAAGATGTGTTTGATTTATATTCTGAAAGTTTATCGGACGAGATTGATGGAATAAGTATCGAAGAATTAAAGAACGTTGGATTTAAAAGTAGCGTTTTAGAGTATCTAAAGGATTTGGACGACAAGACAGATCAATTGATTAATAATGAAGAAGAAAAAAAAA
Organism: Bacteroidaceae bacterium; assembly: GCA_963596085.1. GTDB lineage: Bacteria > Bacillota_I > Bacilli_A > Erysipelotrichales > Erysipelotrichaceae > Absicoccus. Next base: position 34,478 of record CAVBLW010000047.1, read on the forward strand.
GAGAAAGTGAAATAGAACGATAAGTTAAGGCAAATTGCCTTAACTTTTTTGTATGGTGTTGAATTATGGCAAGAAAATATTTTAAAAGTAAAGAACAAAAACAAGCTGAATTAAATAAAGCAAGTCAGATGTTGGTGAATGGTATTAAAAACTATGTGAATTCTGATAAATATAAAGAGTTGTTAGAAAATCTATCTAAATTTCACAAATATAGTTTAAACAATACAGTTTTAATGGTAAGTCAGAATCCGAATATTTCTTATGTTGCATCTTATGATGATTGGAAGAATAAATTTAATCGTCAAGTGAAAAAAGGCTCACATGGATTAATGATATATGTGCCGATTAAAAATAAGGTTTGGGAGAAAGTGCCAAAAATAGATGAAAATGGACATATTCAATACGATGAAGCTGGAGATAAATTAACAGAATGGAGACAAGTTACTAAATTAAGTTTTAAAATCGGTTATGTTTTTGATTTGAGTCAAGTAGAACAGATTGAAGGAAAGCCAGTCGTACCACTTGAATATTGTAGAAATTTAAAGGGTGATGTAAAAGAATACGATGAAATTTTATCTGCATTAAAAGAAGTGAGTCCAGTACCTATTCGATTTGTTAAATTAGATGACGGAGTTAGAGGGTATTATTCAATCAAAAATAAAGAAATCGTAGTGGATAATAGTTTAAGCCAAGTACATATGATTAAAACATTATTGCATGAAATGGCTCATGCTAAATTACATGATGAACCAAATTTTAAGAATCAAATTAAATTTTGTGTTGGAATAGTTGGAGAAAAATCATCAAGGGAAATGAAACTTGATGAAGCTATTAATGAATATAATGCAATTGAAGGGAAAAGGAAATTTATCCATTTTAAAATTGCAGATGGAAGTCCATTTACTAGTTATTTTCCGTTGATCCTAGATGGTAAATTGCAAACGGAAAAAATAAATAAAATAGAACATTTTCAAAAATCTGAAGATGTACAACGATTGATTGCTGAAATGCAAAAATATTTTTTTAATAAAGATCAATTACGTTCTGTACAAGAAATACAAGCCGAGAGTATTGCTTTTATAGTTTGCAATCATTTAGGAATTGATACAGATGACTATTCTTTTCCTTATGTAACAAGTTGGAAACAAGGAAAAGGAATGGATGTAAACGATATAGAAAAAGAATTAAATGTCATTAAGAAAACTGCTTCTTCTATGATTGACAAAATAGATAAAAATTTAGATCAACTTATGTTGAAGCCAAGACTTACGTTTGAAATTGTTGACTCTGAAATTCATGGAATCAAAGAACAAAATATGAGCTTTGCTGTCGCAAATCAAGTATTAAATCAATTCAACAATCAATATATTGCTAATAGGCAATTTTTAAAAGGACTTGTTACAGATGAATTTAACAATACAAATAATGTTTATCGTACTAATTTTAAAATCGAAGTGATACAAACGAATAAAGAACCTTTGACATATAATGGGTGCTATTATGCTGGAATTGAAAAGGGTGATGTATATCATATGATTAATGATTATATCAAGAGTACAATAAGTCAAAATAGTTCGATTAATGAAGAATTTGAAACAGTATTTTTACCAGCACTTAAAGAAGCTAATGTATCAACTGACGAAGATTTACAACTTGCACAAGAAATATTTGAAGAAAATATTTATGCAAGTGATGAAGAAGAACTGGAAAGAGTCGATGATGGTTTAGAGTTATAGTCTTAAGGCAATTGCCTTAACTTTTTTATAGGAGAAAGATTATGTCAGATCGAACTGATTATATTGATAAATTTATACAAAAAATTGAAGATGATTATTTTAAAGGGGATTGGAATGGTTTTGTAAAGATTCTATTCGATGAACAAGATCAAGATTTTCAGATTTATGTCAATGAAAATATTTTGATAACAGATAACGCAAAGGAACTCGGAGAAAAAGAGTTTAATGATGTTGTTTCCTTTATTGAATTGAATAACAAAATCTATGAAGAATATGGATTTGCGATTGTTGAATCTTATAAAATGTTTGGGAAGCGTAATCCTTGGTCAATAATAAATGATGGAAGATACAATATCAGTTTTATAGAAGCAAAGTCCGCTCTAGAAATTGATAAAGATATAGATATATCTGAGTATGACCGACAAAGGAATTCTTTCGGTGAATTAATAGAACATGAAATTGATTTTGATGAGTTATTTGAAGAATTTGAACAAGTCTTTGAAGAAGAAGAAGATTTAGAATATACTCAATTCTTACAAGCAAAAAAAACCGAAGAA
>CAVBLW010000048.1:0-23282 GCA_963596085.1 Bacteroidaceae bacterium
ACTTACCTTCACTTGCTTCACTGGTTGTAGTTACGCTGTATTGATTTTCTTTCAAATCAAAATAAAGACAGCTTGCTTTTGGTGCTTTTAAAGAAAGTCGTACACCTTGTTGTTTTGAATTTTATATCAGTAAATTACTAGACATAATAAATGATTATCTGGAATAAGCCCCTTGCTTATGTTACAATAGTTCCACTTATAAAGTTTATGAAAGAGACCAGATTGCAACATATATCTGCTTACATAAGTATGTAAGTCTTTTAAGTTAAATTGATTTAATATAAGATTTTGTCCTGTCTGTTGATAGGATTTTTATTTTAAATTTAGTTACTAAAGGAGAAACATATGATAAAAATCATAGAATTATTTTGGATGATCAATTTAGATTATAATAAAAAGAATGTTTTGAATAAAAACCTTTATTAGAATATTTGGAGTTTTGTATGCCATTTCGAACTTTAGAAATCACTAAACCATCTGAAATACACATTGAGCATAAACAATTAAAAGTTATTCAAGAAGAGGATGTTTTTTTTATACCTCTTGATGATTTATATGCAATCATATGTTTAGGTCCGAATATAAGACTTTCTAGTATGGATCTTTGTTACTTTGCACAGTATAAGATTTCTTTTATAACATTGGATAAAAAATACCTACCGGCTTCCATTTCATTACCTTTCGCATCAAATGTTAGACAATCTATGATTATGTCAAAACAAATAAAAATGGATGAAAATCGTAAAAATAAATTATGGTCTATGATCGTCAGACAAAAAATATTGAATCAAGCACGCGTATTGGCTTTACTAGGAAAAGATGGTTTTGAAGTTATATCAAATGCTGTAAATGATATCGAAAATGGAGATTCTACAAATAGAGAAGGATATGCTGCTAAAATCTATTTTTCAAAATTATATCCAGGCTTAAATCGGAGATATGAACATCCAATGAATAGTGTATTAAATTATGGTTATTCAATCATTCGAGGACATATAGCTCGACAAGCAGCTGCAAGTGGTTTGTTTTTATCAATGGGTTTACATCATCATAATGAATACAATACGTTTAATTTAGTTGATGATTTAATTGAACCGTTTCGTCCGATGATGGATTTATTGGCCTTGGAAGTTGTTGGCCAAACAAGTCATTTAAGTAAAGAACAACGGTATAAAATAGGACAAATTATTTTTGCCCCTTGTAAGTTTGAAAAGAAAAAAGTAATGCTTATACAAGCAATCGAATACTTAGTTGAAGACTTAAGAAAATATATCTTAGAAGAAAGTGATTCGATAACTTGTCCTGAAGTCATTTTGTTTAAGAAAGAGAATTTACAATGAGAATTTTAGTTTTATTAAATCCAACAAACAAAAGAGGAACCAAAACTGAATATACAAAATTTCGAAAACGACTAGTAGAGCTTGGATTTATTTTCTTGCAAAACGATGTATATATGCGAATTACACCAAATAAAAAATCCAATAAGAAATTTATAGCTGATTTAGATGCGATTAAACCAAGTACAGGTTGTATTCGAATGATTGAAATGACAGAAAAACAATATAAAAGTATTTATTATCTTGTTGGAAAAGAAGATCAACAAGAAATTGTTGTTGGGAGTCATAAATTTATTCAACTCTAAATTGATTAAAATGTGTAATTAAATAAGAGTGAAAAGCTGAAAAGAATAGAAAGGATACACAATCCTTCCTATTGTTTTCAGTTTTTTATGCTATAGATAAAATTTATGGCAGTATATAGATTTATGAATTAGTCATTTATGAAAGAAAATGTTATTGTTAAAACGCACAATCCTATCTGAAAAGTAGGAAAAGGAGATGCAGAATATGAGTGAGTTAGAATTTGCAGGGAAAAGCGTTGTAATCACGGGAGCTGCAGCTGGTATGGGAAAAGCAATCACTTTAAATTTTCTTAAAAATGGTGCAACGGTTGTTGCAGTTGATTTAAACCAAGATGCTTTGGATGAATTAGAAAAAAGTCTTTCATTAAAGCTAAAAAGGAATTTTATTCCATTTGTAGGGGACGTATCAAAACAAGAAGTCAATGAAGCAATGATTGAAAAAGCTATACAGGCTACAGGAGAAATAAATGTACTTGTGAATAATGCAGGTATTGCTGGACATAGTGAGCCCATTAGTGAAACGACAAACGAAGATTGGAATCGAATACTTGATGTTAACTTAAATGGACCCATGTATGCCATTCGGGCAGCCATAAATCAAATGTTAAAACAGAAGAAGGGCGGCAATATTGTTACAATTGCTTCAGTCGCTGGTATAAAGGGATGTCGTTCAAGTGTTGCATACAGTGTGGCGAAACATGGATTGGTTGGCTTATGTGAGCATACAGCTTATTCTTATATGCATCAAGGAATTAGAAGCAATATTGTTTGTCCTGGTGCAATCAGAACCGGTATGACCAGTAATCCAGAATTAGAAAGCAAATTTGGAAGGGCAAGAATCATGTCAGGAATGGATTCACAATTTGTATTTGGAGAAACAAGTGATATTGCAGAGGCGGTTTTATATCTTGCCAGTGAGCGAGCAAAGTTTATCAATGGCGCAAGGCTTGTTGTTGATGGCGGAATATCTTGTAATTAAATCTTTAGGGAGGAAAAAAGTATGGCAAATATACATCAATCAATTACGGAATTAGTGGGACATACACCACTAGTAGAACTTACAAACTTTAATAAAAAGAATCATTTGAAAGCAACTTTAATCGGTAAACTTGAGTATTTAAATCCAAGTGGAAGCGTTAAAGATCGTGCAGCACTGAACATGATTGAAAAGGCAGAAGCTGAAGGAAAGTTAAAACCAGGAGGAACGATTGTTGAAAGTACAAGTGGAAATACCGGGATATCACTTGCAGCATTTGCCGCAGCTAGAGGCTATCATCTTCATATTTTTATGGAGCCTGGATGTACACCTGAGCGAGTTCAAATTTTAAAAGCTTATGGAACAACGGTGCAATACTATAAGGATATTCCTGGGTTTGATGAAATCATCGCAAAATATGGTTTTGATACCGGTCGTATTATTGCCGCAATGCAAAAATTCTGTGATGAAAATGGCTATTATTATACAAGTCAATTAACGAATGATGCAAATTGGCAAGCGCATATTAAATCAACAGGACCTGAAATTGTAGAAGATACAGATGGGCAAGTTGATTATGCCGTTATGCTTGCAGGAACAGCTGGAACCCTTACTGGGGTTGGACTTTATTTGAAAGAACAAATTCCGAATGTCAAGATTATTGGTGTTCAGCCAAATCTAGAATCAATGTATAAACCGGGTGAAGATCGAGATACCATCGATGGTGTTGTTCATTTTGATCAAAATGGAGAAGTAAGCCATCCTTTCCTTGTAAAGAATCAATTTCAATGCGATGAAATTATTGATGTGGATGGAAGCGAAGCTTATGCAACCGCAAGAGAACTTGCACGAAGCGATGGTTTATTTGTTGGGGCAAGTGCTGCAGCAGCTGTACTTGCGGCAAAGAAGGTTGCACAAAGACCAGAAAATGAAGGTAAGCGAATTGTTGTAATCTTACCTGATGATGGAACGAAATATCTATCTACAAGAATGTTTGGAGAAAATTAAGAATGGATTTTAAAAGAGAAAAGGTAGATTGCGCCGAAGTTTTTCTTGAAAATATAGAAAAAGGTGAAAGTTATGTTTACTCTTTTCTTAAAGAGAATCAAGATGGAATCTATTCAAATGAACTCAATAATTATGCGAGAGACAATCTTTATGTTGGAACAGCAGGTATCCTTCATATGTATGTAGAATTATACCAAGTTCTAAAAAAAGAAAAATATCGAAAAATTATTGATCGAATGACTCTGTTTCTTGAAAAACATGTTTTTGATGGGATTGAAACGGCCAAAACAAAAGGCGAACTTGTACCAGGTATGGCAAAAGCATTCTATACTGGGATTGCTGGCATAGGACTGATTTTAAACGAAGTCTATCGTCTGAATGGAAATATACATGCCCAAAATGGTGCATTCAAGGTGATTGGTTATTATAAAAATACATGGACTGAAACAAAAGATGGTATCTATTGGACAGGAAATTCTCCAATATTCTTTGATGGAGGAATTCTATTGTTTTTGATTGATTGCTACAATACGTATCCTTCAGAAAAGATACAACAGCAGTGCAAAGATTTAATTATCAAAGGCACAGACTTTCTTCTTTCACATGCAATTGAACATGAAGATGGTGCAATGGAAATAAACCAGATCAATATTTCATTTAAACAGAAAGAACCAAATTTTGAATTTGGTAGTGCTGGTAATGGCTATCTTTTTGTGAAAGTTTATGAATTAACAAAAGATGTGAAATATCTTGATGCCGCCAAAAGCGTAATAAAGTATTTAAAACAAATTGCCATTCGACAAAAGAAAGGATATTTGATTCCATATAAACTAGGAAGAAAAGATCATTTATTTTATCTTGGAAATTGTCATGGACCCGTTGGAACAGCTAAACTTTTTTATGCGTTATATAAGGTTACAGGCCAAGAATCCTATTTATCGGAAGTAAAAGCACTAGCGGATGGAGCGCATAGTCTAAAAGCGCCATTTGCACAATCTGCAGGTTTTTGGAATACGACATGCATCTGTTGTGGACCGGCAGGTTATGTTGCATTTTATGCTGGGCTTTATCATGCAACAAAAGATGAAATGTGGTTGAATCTCTTACATAAAGTAGGCGAAGTACTTGTAGCAAATCGAACCGATAATCATTGGAATATTGCCTTTGATCGAACGAAGACGGATGAGATTAGTGCACCGGCCGGTTATTTTACGGGTACAGCAGGAATTGTAACTGCTTTATTACAAATCTATGCCATAGAGAAAGATTTGAGTGGATTTACTGGACTTATTGATGATCCTTATACGCATATATCTTAAGCAATGAAAACAAGGAGTCGAAAGACTCCTTATTTCTTAGAGCGTTATTTGAAAGATATGTACCGCAATATTAAAGTAAACTAAAATCGAGCAGGTATCAACAATGGTTGTGATGAGTGGACTTGCCATAAGTGCTGGATCTAATCCCACTTTATTGGCAATTAATGGAAGTGTACATCCAATAAGTTTCGATAATACAACAACCACTATTAAAGAAAGAGCAATCACAATCGCAATGGAAAGATTTTGATATTGAATGAAAATACGAAGCCCATTCGCAAGGGCTAAAATCAATCCAACAAGGAAGGAAATACGAAATTCTTTAAAAAGTACTTTGAAAAAATCTTTAAATTGAATTTCGCCTAAAGCCAAGCCACGAATAATTAAGGTTGAACTTTGAGAACCACAATTTCCACCAGTATCCATTAACATAGGAATAAAGGATACAAGTAAAGGGACCGCTTGAAAGGCATTTTCATAACGAGTAATGATACTTCCGGTAATCGTTGCTGAAAACATTAAAATGAGTAACCAAAGAATTCGATTCTTTGCGTGTTGCCAAACACTGGTATCGAAATAGGATTCTTCATTTGGTTCCATTGCAGCCATTTTCGAAATATCTTCATTGGTTTCATCAATAATGACATCCATGACATCATCAAAGGTAACAATTCCAACCATACAATTTTCACAATCTAAAACAGGCATGGCAATCAAATCATATTTACGAAAAAGCTTTGCGACCTCTTCTTGGTCGGTATCGGTATGGACTTTAATTACATTCTGATTCATTAATGTTTCTATTTTTAGGTTCGGATCATGGGTAATCAAACTTTTAGCCGATATGATTCCTATTAACTTTTTATTTTCTGTAATGTAACAAGTATAAATGGTTTCTTTATGAATTCCTGTTTCTTTAATATGAGAAAGTGCTTGTCTTACATTCATTTCTTTATTTAAGGTGACATATTCGGTTGTCATAATGGATCCAGCACTATCTTCTGGATAATTTAATAGTTGATTTACAAGTTCTCTCTGTTCAGGGCTTATATTATTTAAAATACGAGTAACAATATTAGCTGGCAAATCTTCTAAAAGATCGACAGTATCATCCATATAAAGATCTTGAAGTAAATCTTTTAATTCCTTTTCACTAAAGTTTTCAACCAAGCTTGTTTGGGCATTGGAATTCATACAGGCAAAAACATTGGAAGCTTTATGCTTTGAAATGAAGCGAAAAGCTAGGATGCAATTTTTTTGATCCAGTTTTTCTAGAAGGGAAGCTGCATCCATATCGTTCATATTTTGAAGAGTAGCTTTGACCTTCTTGTAGTCTTTGTTTTCTAAAGATTGGATTAAGAATTCTTTGTTCATCATGATTTTTCTCCTCTACTTTCTGTATTCGATTCGTATTCGCGTCTATTTCAGAATTCATACAACTTCACCTCCTTTAAAAAAAGAAAACGCCATTGCTTGAACAATGACGCTATAAAAACAGAGTACACCGTTCAAGCTTTAGTATCATAGGGCATTGAATTGCGTTAAATAAAGCCTTCACGACTCCATCTGTTGACCAACGTGTTGTGTCTCCACAACTTTGCGGCAGCAATCTTAGGAAGATCCGATCCCTATGGTAACCTCACCTACCGTATTTCTTCTGAAGAGATATTAGACGAATGAAAGAGAAAAGTCAATCATAAATTAAAGGTCCTTACAATTTGTTTCTTTACACATCTTGCAAGGACCTTTATGAAATAAATCTATTCATGATTACTCCCATCTCTTCTTTTCTCCTTTCCATCCATATTATTTTCTTATGGATTCATCTTATCTGTACATTGGTATGTACCTCTCTTTTCTTATCTACAGTATAGCCTTCTTTTTCTTTAAACAAAGGATTTTGGCTTTTTTTGTTTACTTTATGGAAAAATTGGAAGGACTTACATTGAATATCTTCTTTACAGAGGATTTTTGTGGTGGTAAGGTTAATTCGTACATATAAGCAGAGTAGAATTCAATGCGTAAAGTGCTTCTTGAACAGGGAGTTGACAAGAAGACGAAAAGGTAAAACTTGCGGTATTGATTTCGCATCCCGCTGCTACATATCTTGGGTAAGACCTTCTTATGTAGTGTTCGGTAACTGCAAAGGAGGTTTTTTATATGTCAAAGTTAAAAGATGTACGTATTCTAACTATTACTTCGATGCTTGTGGCTATTTCAATTCTATTGGGATTTTTTAAAATTCCAATTACAGCCAATATCGAAATTCGATTTTCTTTTCTACCCATAGCGCTATCTTCGGCTTTATTTGGACCAGGCGTGGGCGCAATGGTAGGAATTTTATCGGATGTTGGTGGGTTTATTGTAAAACCGACGGGGCCTTATTTTCCAGGTTTTACAATTAGTTCAGCAATGGCTGGCCTTCTCTTTGGATACATGTTTTATAAAAAAGAATGGAGTTTAAAACGCATTGCATGTGGGCAAATTCTTTATAATGTTGTGATTGGATTAATCATTAACTCGATGAATTTATATGTTTTGTATGGTAATGGATTTCTTTATTTATTGGCAACCCGTTTCACAAAAGAAATGGTCATGATTCCAATTAATGCAATTTTATTATTTTTAACTTTAAAAACCTGTGATAAAAGTATTGTGAAAAGAAGTGTTATTGCACATGAATAAAGAAAACGTCATTCAATATTATCAAAACTTCCCTGTTTTCAATCCCAAAGATATTTTATCTGGAAAAGAAAAGATGGCATTGGATGGAATTCGACAAGTCTTAAATGCGTTGGGCAAACCACAAGATCATTGTCGAATTATTCATATTGCGGGAACCAATGGAAAGGGATCTACCTTAGCTTTTCTTCATCAAATTTTTGAAGAAAATGGCTATAAAATCGGTGCTTTTACATCACCTTCAATTGACCGTTTTACAGAACAAATTCAAATCAATCATCAAGATATCTCTTTAGAAGATCTAGCCATTTATACAGAAAAGGTTGAAGCACAAAAACAAGCACTGAATTGTAAACTAACTTCCTTTGAAACACTTGTTTGTGTTGCTTATCTTTATTTTTATGAAAAAGAATGTGATTTTGTCTTAATGGAAGTTGGACTCGGTGGTCTAACGGATGCGACAAATGTTATGAAAGAAAGTCTTGTATCGGTTATTACTCCCATTAGTTATGATCATACGGAGTTATTAGGAAATACTTTAAAAGAAATTGCTACAAAGAAAGCCGGAATCATTAAAGAAAATGGAAGGGTCGTAAGTGCAAAGCAAAAAAAAGAAGTACAAGATGAATTGATCCTAGTTTCTTATGAAAGAAAAGCTTCTTTTCAAGTTGTTGAAGAAGGAAAGGTCTTAGAAGATCAAGGAATTACACAAAGCTTTGAATACAAAAAAGCAAAATATACGATTTCAATGCGTGGAACTTATCAAATTCAAAATGCATCGCTTGCCTTAGAAGTTTGTGAATGTCTGAAAGAAAAAGGAATTCAATTGGATCAAGAAAAGATAAAAAGAGCTCTTTATAAAACAAAATGGCCTTATCGCTTTGAAGTGGTTTCTAAGAAGCCAATGATTATTTTCGATGGCAGCCATAATATAGATGGCATCCTCTATCTTAAAAAAAGTTTGGAAAGTTATTTTCCAAATCAAAAATTTACTTTTGTGATTGGAATGTTAGCAGATAAAGCCTATGAAAAAATGCTTCTTGAAATGATTCCTTTCGCAAAAGAATTTCTTTGTATATCCATTGATAATCCAAGAGCTCTTTGTGCACAAGCACTAAAAGAAACAATTGAAAAAATGCATGGAAAGGCAAAGGCTTGTACATTAGAAGAAGCAATGGAAATCAGTATAAAAGATGACTATGTTTGTGTGTTTGGATCCTTTTATTATCTTGGAAAAGCACGAAAAATATTAGCAGAAAAATTATAATTTGAACCAGATAATCTGGTTCTTCTTTTGTTTTAAAAAATAAGCGACTATTCTTTTGAATAGAGATGATGATAGAATAGAAAAAAAGAATATAGGAGTGAATAGAGATGAAGAAGGTAAGCATAAAACAATGGAAAAAATTATATGATTTAGCTTTTCAAATCTATGATTTAGCACCCTGGGATAAATATTGGGATGCTGATTTGTTTGCGATTCAATTGAATAAAGATGCAGAAGAAAAGTTTGTTTCAATTATGGGAAAAGATGATGGCATTCGTGGAATAGCTATTTATACAGGTATGTCCGGTTATAGTGATTTTTGTCAGATTTGTAATGAGAATATTCATCTATCGGAAGAATTTTTGATTTCGGATCAAGATTGCATTATGACCTATTGGTTGCCTTATGAAGAGTTAGATGAACAAAGTCGATTTTTAATTAAAGAGTTTAATTTGGACGCATCCCAAGAAAAGAATTGTCTTTGTTTTCGTTCATTTGAAAAAAGAAGCTTTCCCATTTCTTTAAATAGCCAAGAGGTAGATGAATTGATTCAAATTTTAGAAGGCTTGTTAGCAACTTTATTGGCAATTGAAAAAGAAAAGATGGAATGGGAAGAAGATGAAATGGTTTATGCGATTAAAGATGAAGAAGATTGGGTGAATTTCACCATGCCTTATCCAATGGAACCAATTCGCTATCCAATCTTATCTTTTAATGATTCATTGATTCAAGAGCTAAAAAAGCTTTCGAAAAATGATGTCGAATTAGCTATCGATTTACATTATCTTTTGGTCTCTGTTTCAGATGATAATTATGAGCGTCCAATAAATCCTTATGCTTTTATTTTTTATGATTTAAGCAATGATCAAATTCTTGCATTTGATTTATTTGACCCAGAGGAAGATGAAGCAGATGGTGTTATGGATACATTTATTGCTTTTATAAAAGATCAAGGTTGTCCAAAACATATCTATGCGAAAAATCCTTATGTTTTAAATTGGTTTTATGAGCTCTGTGAAAGATTAGAAATTGACTTAATTGAAGATGAACTAGAAGAACTTGATGAAGTTTATGAAGGTCTACGACAAATGGGGCAAAACCAAGACTTTAATATGTAAGTTACTTTTGAGAAGGAGTGTTTGCATTTCTTCTTTAGATTTTGCTAGTATACATAGGTATGAGAAGGATGATTTTATGAAAGATTTTTTAAAAAGAAAAAATATTGAAATATCGTTGCAACGATATGGAATTGATGCACTAGGTGCTATGGCACAAGGGTTATTTTGTTCTTTGTTGATGGGAACGATTTTGAATACTTTAGGTACCCAATTACATATTGCAGCTTTAACGGCTGAAATTGCGACCATTAATGGAACTGCCTATACAGTTGGAGGCTTAGCCAGTGCAATGAGTGGACCAGCAATGGCAGTTGCTATTGCGTATGCTTTGCAATGTCCACCATTGGTTTTGTTTTCAATGGTTAGTGTTGGTTTTGCATCCAATGCCTTAGGTGGAGCCGGTGGACCACTTGCTGTTTATTTTATTTCAGTGTTAGCTAGTGAATGTGGTAAGGCGATTTCAAAAGAAACCAAGATTGATATATTAATTACACCCTTTGTAACGATTTGTATTGGGATTGCTCTTTCCTATTTAATTGCACCCGCTTTAGGAAGTATGGCAATGAAGGTGGGCGAATTAATTATGATGGCAACCAATCTTCAACCTTTCTTAATGGGAATTGCAGTTTCTGTATTGATGGGAATTGCTTTAACTTTACCGATTTCATCTGCAGCAATTTGTGCTGCCTTTGGATTGGTTGGTTTAGCTGGAGGAGCAGCAGTTGCTGGATGTTGTGCACAAATGGTCGGTTTTGCCGTAATGAGTTTTAAAGAAAATGGACTTGGAGGCTTAGTTTCACAAGGGATTGGAACATCCATGCTACAAATGCCAAATATTATTAAAAATCCTAAGATTTGGATTGCACCTATTTTGACATCAGCGATTACAGGTCCCATTGCTACTTGTATCTTTCATTTAGAAATGAATGGAACAGCTGTTTCTAGTGGTATGGGAACTTGTGGTTTTGTCGGACAAATCGGGGTTTATACCGGTTGGTTAAATGACATTGCTTTAGGGAATAAAGAGATGATTACTTCCATGGATTGGATTGGACTTTTAAGTATTTCTTTTCTTTTGCCAGCTATTTTATGTCCTTTGTTTTATACAGGATGTAAAAAACTTGGATGGGTAAAAGAAGGAGATTGTCGTTTATAAGAAAGTTTGTTAAGGCAATCATACAAATTTGTATGAATTGTCTTTTTTTATGCTTTTTTACATTTTGATTGTAAATTTTTTCAAATTAATTGAAAAAATGTATAGATTTTATACAACAAATGTACTAAAATGTTCACTATAACATTGTGCAAGAGCACAAGGATAGGAGAAATATTATGATAGACAAAATTTCAGGACACACAGGATTATTAGCACTTATTGGTTCACCCGTAGGACACTCTGGGTCACCTGCAATGTATAACTATAGCTTTGAGAAGTTGGGCCTGGATTATGTCTATGTTGCTTTTGATGTAAAAGAAGATAAAGTTCCCGATGCTTTAAATGCAATTCGAACTTTTAATATGCGAGGCTGTAATGTGACAATGCCAGACAAAATTGCAGCTTTTAATGGTATGGATGAATTGTCACCTGCAGCAAAACTTGTAGGTGCAGTAAATACGATTGTAAATGAAAATGGAAAACTAGTAGGACATATTACCGATGGTGAAGGTTTTAATAATAACTTACGTGCACATGGGGTAGAAATTAAAGATCAAAAGATTACCATTATCGGTGGTGGTGGTGCTGCCACCGCAATTCAAGTGCAATGTGCTTTAGATGGGGCAAAAGAAATTTCTATTTTTAATCGACATGATGGTTTTTATTCACGTACCGAAGCGACCGCAAAGAAAATTCAAGAAGCGGTTCCGACTTGTAAAGTGAATGTCTATGATTTGAGTGATGAAGAAAAGTTAAAAGAAGAAATGCAATCTTCAAATATTTTTGTCAATGCAACAATTGTAGGAATGAAACCTTTGGATGATCAATCTGTGGTGAAGGATCCTTCTTGGTTCCATCAAGATTTGGTTGTTGCCGATACAGTCTATAATCCTTTAGAAACGAAATTATTAAAAGAGGCTAAAGCTTGTGGTTGTAAAACAGTCGGTGGACAAGGTATGTTATTATACCAAGGTGTTGCAGCATTTAAGCTCTATACAGGTTTAGATATGCCTGTTGAAGAAGTAAAGGCTAAGTTTTTTGCGGAATAAGGAAAGATATGGAATATAAACGATTTGATCAAAGCATAGTCCTTCGTTTGGATCCGGGTGAAGAAATTCTTGAAAAGATAAAAGAATTATCCATAAAAGAGAATATTACGTTGGCATCTGTACAAGGAATTGGTGCTTTAAATGAATTTACAATTGGTTTATTTAAAATTGAGGAAAAAAACTTTGTTGCAAATACCTTTCAGGGAAGCTACGAAATGGTCTCTTTGTTAGGAACGATTAATACAATGGATGGTGCTTTCTATTCGCATTTACATATGAGTGCAGCCGATGAGAAAGGCCATATGTTTGGTGGGCACTTATCAAAGGCAGTAACAAGTGCGACTTGTGAAATCATCATTACATTAATTGAAGGAAATGTTGATCGAAAATACGATGAAGGCACAGGATTGAATATCTTCGATTTTAATAGATAAGAAAGCAGCGAACGCTGCTTTTTTTAAAGTATTTCTAAAAGATTTTTTAAATCATCGATGGTTTTCCAACAAGCAGATTGATCATAATGAAAACGCAGATCTTTTTTACAAATGACACGAAGACCTGCGGCCTTAGCCGCTTGTATACCTTTTGTGGAATCTTCAATAACGACAATATCTTTGCAAGAACATTGACTTTCTTGGATCGCTTTTAAATAGATTTCGGGATCGGGCTTTTTTTTCTTTACATCATCGCCAGGAACAATATAAGAGAAATAGTTTTGAATAGAACAAGACTCTAAAGCTAAATCAATCGAATTCTTGCTGCTATTCGAAACAAGGGCGAGCTGATAACCTTTCTCGCTCAAATATTTTAAGGTTTCTTCTAAGCCATCAAATGCAAGTTTTTTATAAAAATCTGCACCTTTTGGACGAAATGTAGTGTGGTATTCTTCGGTAAGTCTTTTTATTTCTAAATCATTATATCCTTCTTCTTTTAAAATATCCGGAATATAATCGTGACTATTTGCACCTGCCAATGCACAACATGCATCCCAAGTGTATTCTATTTGATACTTTGAAAAGAAATCATAACGTTTCTGTGCATAAAATATTTCTGTATCGAAAAGAACACCGTCCATATCGAAAAAAATTGTCTTAATCATAATTGAACTCCTAGTATTAAATAGTATATCAAAAAAAGAGAACCAATCGGTTCTCTTAAAAGGAGGAATTGTAAAGCTTACATAAAGTCGTGTCTTTTTAAGACTTCAATGATGTTACGACCTTCTGTAGTACCTTCAATGATTCGACGTGCACGTTTACTATCACCAATATTGTAAACTTCTACATTTGTATCAGCGAATGCATCTTCTAAGTCTTTTAAAACTGGCGTATTTGCACGCATTCCTAAACAGATGAATCCATAATCGAAATCAACATTTTCGATTTCACCTTCAGGATTTTTAACAATGAATTTATCATCACAAACTTCTTGTAAAGCTGTTTTTGTCATTTGACGAACATTGTATTTCTTCATTTTAGCAGCTGTATCACATTTTGTGATTGGATCAAGTCCATTACCAATGATTGGAAGCATTTCAATCATTGTAACAGCAGCACCTTTTTCCGTGAAGTATTCCATGACATCAAGACCAACGGCTCCACCACCAACAACAGCAACCTTTTGTCCATCCATTTTTTCAGGATATTCACTCATTCTTTCAATCATCTTAAGAACGGTAGCAACATGCGTTCCTTCTTTATCTACTAAATCATGTAAACCTTTAATTGGAGGTAAAGTTGGATTCGATCCAGTAGCATTAACGATAATATCTGGATTTAAACTTTGTACAAGTTCAACCGTTGCTTCAGTATTTTTGAAAATAAATAAATTATGTAATTTTGAAGCACGATGTTCTAAGTATTTAGGGAAGTCCTTCATACGGTTTTTATCTGGAATATTTGAGATAATTGCAGCTAAACCACCTAATTTATCGGTTTTTTCAATTAAGAAAGTTGTACATCCAACTTCAGCAGCTGTACATGCAGCTTCTAAACCAGCTGTACCACCACCAACAACAACAACGTTGCAAGGTTTTGTTACTTTGTGTTTATAGTAATCATCTCCAGAGTTTACAGCAGGGTTAATCGTACAACGGATTGGTTGGTTTAGTCCGATACGGTGACCAGCACATCCAACGTTACATGAAATACATTTACGTAAATCTTCTTCATGACCGAATTCTACTTTATTTACCCATTCAGGATCTGCAATTAAACCACGACCCATACCGATTAAATCGGCATCACCTTTAGCTAAAATATCGTCAGCTACTTTTGGATCACGGATATTACCTACCGTAATGGTTGGTTTACCATAAGCTTCTTTAACAGCTTTTGCCATATAAGAACGCCATCCATCTGGCATATAGTTTGCATCAATTTGATATTGAATTGAACCATTTAATGCAGCAGATACATCAAATACATCAACAAATTCTTGGAAGTATTGTAAGTAATCAATACAATCTTCTAAAGTATTTCCACCTTCAATAAATTCATCTGCACTAATACGTACAAAAATAGGGAAGAATGGACCAACTTGTTTACGTACTTCTTCTAATACAAGACGAGCAAAACGAGCACGATTTTCAGCAGAACCACCGAATTCATCTGTACGTTTATTTGTAAGTGGTGATAAGAATTGACTTAATAAATATGAGTGCCCAGCGTGAATTTCAACCGCATCGAATCCACAGATTTGCGCACGTTTTGCAGCTTCACCATATTTTTTAACGATTTCATAAATTTCTTCTTTTTCTAATGGACGAGGGATTTCACCATTTTCTTTTGAAGGAATATTTGAAGCGGATACAGGTTGTTGCCCAATACGTTTAGACATTGCACTTGCTCCAGCATGGTTGATTTGGATTGCAATGCAAGCTCCGTGTTTATGAACACGTTCACATAAATTGAATAAACGAGGAATATAGTTGTCCTTGTCAATTCTTAATTGAGTCGTACCATTTGATCCTAGAGGATCGTCGACACTAGCGTTTTCTACAATTAGTAGACCAACGCCACCTTTTGCACGTTGTTCATAGTAATTGATGTGCAAAAAGCTCATTTCACCGTTTTGTTCACCAAAGTTTGTTCCCATAGGTGTCATAACAATACGGTTTTTTGTTGTCATACGTTGAACGGTAAAAGGTTCAAAAATGTGTGAATATTTACTTTTCATGTTGTTCTCCTTACATACTTGTTAAAAAACTCACTAATAACACTATAGATTGAAATCGCTTAAAAGTCTAATTGTTATTGTGTCTAAAAATAGTACGTAAAAACTATTAGTTTTGCTATAACAATATGTTTAATGTGCAGATGTTATAATAAATTGAATTAAACGTGTAATCGCAGGAAGTTGATAAACGCCTCTTAAATACCCCATATAACAATTGTGATAGAACCTTTCTTTTTCTGAAAGTTGTTTTATAACAAGATCATCTCGATGTATTTCATGCACATTAGCGACTAGGGCAATCCCAAAATTTTCGGCTACAAAAGAAGCAATGGAAGCTTCATCAGGAAAACCATAAGATATTTTGACCTTTTCATTGTGTTTATTAAAATAATCCATGGATTCTTTTCCTAAACCGGATGTTTTATCATAGGTTAGTACTGGATATTTACAAAAATCTTCAAAATCAATGAATTCTTTACTGACTAAAGGGTGTCCTTTGGCAACAATCACAACCATTTCTTGTTGGATGACAGATACAAATTCAATATCATCTTCATTTTTTTCGTAAGAACCGAAGATTAAATCGTATTTTCGCTTTTTTAAACCATCGACCAATTGATCGGTATAGCCTTCAAAAAAATCAAAGACAACATTTTTATTATCATCGTGAACAGAAAAATTCCGTACCAGCTTAGGTAAAAATTCACGTGCTAATGGGGAAACGTAACCAATATTGATATGTCCACCATCGGTTGCGAGTTCATGCATCTTCCTTTGGGCTTGGTTGATATCATTTAAAATGAGTTCGGCATGCTCTAAAAAAATCTGCCCAGCTTTTGTTAAGGTAATGTTTCGTCCTCTTTTTTCAAATAAAGAGACGCCAAGTTCTTGTTCGAGAGAACGAATCGAACGAGAAAGCGACGGTTCAGATATATGTAAATGATCTGCCGCTAAATTAAAATGTTCGAGCTCTGCTGCTTTATAAAAGTATAATAATTGGTTTAAAGTCATATGTCTTCCATCCTTATAAATATATACTAACACAATTAATACATTCAGAGTATCAATAATGTTAAAAACAGGTATTGGATAAAAGAAAATGGGTAGAATATAATGGGCACAGGTTGTTAGTAAATTAACAAGTGAAGTTAAAAAGGAGAAAAACATGACAGAAAGACTAACTGGACACACAGAATTAATCGGCTTAATGGCTTATCCAATTCGCCATTCAAGCTCACCTGCAATGCACAATGAAGCATTTGCATATTTAGGATTGGATTATGCATATTTAGCTTTTGAAGTAGACAACAGTACTTTAGAAGATGCAGTAAAAGGTTTACGTGCTTTGAAATTGGTTGGATCAAACGTATCTATGCCAAATAAAACCGTTGTTGGACAATACTTAGATGAATTATCACCAGCAGCTAAATTATGTGGAGCTGTAAATACAATTGTTAATGACAATGGAAAATTAATCGGACATATTACAGATGGTATTGGATACATGCAATCATTAAAAGATTATGATATCGATGTCATCGGTAAGAAAATGACAATTGCGGGTGCTGGTGGTGCTGCAACTGCAATTGAAATTCAAGCTGCTTTAGATGGTGTTAAAGAAATCTCTATCTTCAACCGTAAAGACCAATTCTGGGCAAATGCAGAAGAAACAGTAAAGAAAATTAATGAAAACACAAATTGTAAAGCTCAATTATTTGATTTAGATGATAAAGAAGCTTTACGTCGTGAAATCGAAGATAGCTATTTATTAGCGAATGCAACAGGTATGGGTATGAAACCATTAGAAGGACAAACTTGGTTACCTGATACTTCTTATTTACGTAAGGATTTAATTGTAACTGATACGGTTTATGCACCAGCTAAAACAAAATTCTTAGAAATGGCAGAAGAAGTTGGATGTAAACGTATGAATGGATTTGGTATGATGTTGTTCCAAGGTGCTGCAGGATTCAAAATGTGGACAGGACAAGATATGCCAATTGAACATATGAAGGAAGTTTTAGGAATTAAATACGAATAGGAAAGTAAAGAGGGAAATTTGATGAATAAAAAATATTTACCAAGTGCGCTTATCCTTTATCTAAACTATTTCATCCATGGTGTTGGATGTTCAATTTTAGGACAAGCCGTTATTAAAGATGCATTGGCAGCAAGCTGGGGCGTAGAAGCTATGACAATTACTGCAATCTCAGCTGCTCTTGGTTTAGGTCGTTTAATTGCTTTACCATTTGCTGGTCCATTATCTGATAAATTAGGACGTCGTATTTCAACAGCAATCGGTTCAGCAAGTTATGCAGTTTATTTAATTGGTTTAGCATTTGCTTTTAATGCCGGTACAAATGGTGGATATGCGATTGCTTATGTATGCGCCATTATTGGTGGTATCGCAAACTCATTCTTAGATACAGGAATTTATCCAGCTGTTACAGAAATTATCTATTCAGCTCCTGGTGTAGCTACAATGGGAATCAAATTCTTTATTGCGATTGCACAAATGTTACTTCCATTTGTTTTAGGTGTTACTGTTGCGACAACAGCTACAGGCTTAACTTCTTACAATAAATTATTCTGGGGATGTGGAATCATCTATGCAATCTTATTTGTTTTAGTCTTCTTATTCCCATTACCAGATGCAGATGCGAAAGCCGAAGGTAAAAAAGAAGGTTTAATCGAAAGCTTAAAACATACACACTTCTCTTTAGAATCAATTGCAATGATTATTATTGGATTTACTTGTACAGGAACTTTCCAATTATGGTTAAACTGTGCACAAAACTTCGCAAAAGATGTTGTAGGTTGGGCAGATCCATCTATCATGCAAACTTATTATTCAGCTGGTACTTTAATTGCATTGGTTGTAACTTCAATCTTAACGCGTAAAATTAAAGATGTTCGTTTCATCTTGGTTTATCCAGTGATTTGTTTAGTAACTATGATTCTTGTATTAATTGGAAAATCACAAACTTTGATGATTGCTGGTGCATTTATCATCGGATGGGCAGGAGCTGGAGGATTGCTTCAAATCGCTACTTCTGTATGTAATATGTTATTCCCAAAAATCAAAGGAACAGTTACAGCTTTGGTTATGATTGCTTCCTCATTATGTAACTATACAATTTTAACTGCTGCTTCTAAAATGGGACCTAGCCAAGTTATGGTTATGAATATTGTCTTAACAGCAATTGGTGTAGCTCTAGGATTGTATGTAAATATGCGTTATAGCAAGATGGTTGAACTTTCTCAAGAAAACTAATATAGGAGAAAATAATGAATACAGTAAAAGTTAAAAATGTTGAAATTGGTACTGGTTTACCAAAAATTATCGTGCCAATTGTAGGTCAAACAAAAGAAGAAATTATCGAAGCAGCGAAGTCATTCGAAGGCGTTCGCTTAGATATTGTTGAGTGGCGTGTCGATTGGTTTGAAGGTGTCTTTGATTTTGCACAAGTTGAAGATTGTGCAAAAGCTTTACGTGAAGTATTAAAAGATACACCAATTCTATTTACTTTCCGTACTTCAAAAGAAGGTGGAGAAAAAGCAATTGAAGCAGATGATTATGTTGCTTTAAATAAAAATATTGCCGCTACTGGATTGGTAGATTTAGTAGATATTGAAGCCTTTACTGGAGATGAATATGTAAAAGATGTTATTGAAGGAGCACATGCACATGGTGTAAAAGTGGTTGCTTCAAATCATGATTTTGATAAGACCCCAAGTCAAGCAGATATCGTATATCGTTTACGTAAGATGCAAGACTTAGGCGCTGATATTCCAAAAATTGCCGTTATGCCTCAAAATAAAGCAGATGTTTTAACTTTATTAGCAGCAACGGAAGAAATGGCAAGTCAATTTGCTAATCGTCCAATCATTACAATGTCGATGGCAGGAACCGGATTAATTAGCCGCTTATGTGGTGAAGTCTTCGGATCAAGTTGTACTTTTGGAGCAGTTGGAAAAGTTTCTGCACCAGGTCAAATGAATGCGAAAGACTTAGATACCGTTTTAAGTCTTCTTCATAATAGTCTTTAAAAAGATGAGCTCAGAGTTGATCTCTGAGCTTTTTTTCTGCAAAAGAATGAAAATTTTTTCCATTTTTGATAAAATATGAAAAAATAAAGGAGAGAGTAAATGAAGAAAGTTTTTTTATGGCTAGAAGAAAACTTAGAAGAGTTTCTTATGGTACTCTTTTTAGTTGCGATGGCAGGTATCATGGGAATTCAAGTTTTCTCACGTTATATCCTACGAATTTCTTTATCTTGGTCAGAAGAAATTACCCGATATTTATTTATTTGGTCCGCTTTTTTAAGTGTTAGCTTATGTACAAAAAAATGTATTTCTATTAAAATTGACCAATTTATTAAGGCCTTTTCAAAAAGAGGGGAAGCCTTTTGGAAATTATTGAATCAAACGGTTTCTATTGTCTTTTTTGCCTATCTTATGCCTTATGCCTATTTGTATTTAAAGAATACGATCGCATCGGGGCAAGTTTCACCAGCATGTGGTATTCCAATGCAATATGTTCAAGCGGCCCCTTTGGTTTGTTTTTCATTGACCATTATCCGTTTGATTCAACGATGGATTATTAATTTAAAAATTGTTTTAAATAAGGAAAATGAATTTCCTGAAGAAGGTAGTTTGTCTGAATCCATTATTGAGAGTGTAGAAGGAGGAGAACAATAAGATGTCAGTAGGAGTTGTTTTTCTATTATTCGCACTTTGTCTTTTGATTGCGATTCCAATTTCTATTTCATTAGGAATCGTTGCCATTTTACCAGGTGCTTTTGATCCGTCTTTTACGGCAAGTGGTAGTTTTGTCATTCGTTCCATGCTTGGAGGAATTGATAGTTTTCCATTGCTCGCTGTTCCAATGTTTGTCTTGGCTGGAATTGTCATGGCACATGGTCAAATTTCTAAAAAGTTATTTGATGTTTTTGCCTACTTTTTAGGAAAAAGAACCGCTGGAATTCCTTGTGCTGTGATTGTTACCTGTTTATTTTATGGGGCTATTTCAGGTTCTGCACCGGCAACGGTTGCAGCGGTTGGTTCAATGACCATTCCATTCTTAGAAGAACTTGGATATGATAAACATTTTTCAATTGCGATTGTTGCGGTTGCAGGTGGTCTGGGAGTTATTATTCCACCAAGCATTCCTTTTATTATGTTTGCAATGGCTAGTGGAGAATCGGTTAGTGAATTATTTATTGCGGGAATTGTACCAGGTTTATTTATTGGCTTTTTATTGATGGCTTATGCAATTTATTATTGTAAAAAGCATGGAGAAGATAAAAAACGCATCAATGAAAAAGTTGATGATTTACATCAAAGAGGATTAATGAATGTCCTAAAAGATGGTTCCCTTGCTTTATTAAGTCCGGTTATTATCTTAGGTTGTATTTATTCTGGAATTGCTAGTCCAACTGAAGCAGCAGTTATTTCGGTTATTTATGCATTAATCATCAGTTTGTTTGTTTATCATACACTAACTTTTAAAGATCTATATCATATTATGGTAGAAGGGGTTCGTACCTATGCACCAATTTTGTTTATTCTTGCAGCATCAACGGCTTTTTCCCGTGTTCTTACTTTAATGCAAGTTCCACAAACTGTTAGTGATTGGATTTTAGGTGCTTTCTCAAATAAAGTGATTTTACTTTTAGTCATTAATGTATTCTTATTAATTGTAGGAATGGTAATGGATACAACACCAGCAATCTTAATTTTAACGCCAATCCTTTTACCAATTGTAAGTAATATTGGAATGAATCCAATTCATTTTGCGATTATGATGGTAGTTAACTTAGCCATTGGTTTTGTGACACCTCCAGTTGGGGTCAATCTATTTGTTGCAAGTTCTCTTACCAATGTGCCAATGATGGATATTGCGAAAAAAGCGCTGCCAATGATTATTATGTTTTTAATCGCTTTATTGATTATTACTTTTGTTCCACAAATTAGTTTGTGCTTGATTGGAGGATAGCTATGAAGAAAATTTTAAAACGAATTACTTCTATTTCTTTAGTTGCTTTAATGAGTGCCAGTCTAAGTGCATGTGGGGCGCAAAAAAAAGAAGTACAACGCTATGCATGGCCTTTGGGAACTTCTTCTCCAGAAGATACGGTTACCCAAATATATGCAGAAAAATTTGCCGATGAAGTATCCAAGTTAAGCAATGGAACAATGAAAATTCAAGTCTATCCCAATTCCGTTTTAGGTGGGGATCGTGAATTATTAGAATCTTGTAAAGATGGAGATATTCCTTTTGTAATTCAAAATACGGCACCACAGGTTACTTTCATGCCAGATATTGCAGTCTTTGATATGCCAAGAGTTTACAATACAATTGATGAAGTTCGACAAGCTGTAGATAACCCAACGTTCTTAAAAAAGATTGAAAAGGTTTATGAAGAAGCGGGTTATGATTTATTAGGTTATGCAGATCAAGGCTTCCGTGTTATGAGTACGAATACAAAAATAAATACAATTGATGATTTTAAAGGACAAAAAATTCGTACGATGGAAAATAGCTATCATATGGCTTTTTGGAAAGCGCTTAATGCAAGTCCAACACCAATGACTTTTAGTGAAGTTTATATTGGTTTACAACAAGGAACGATTGATGCACAAGAAAATCCGTATGAAGTTATTGTTTCAAATAAATTGTATGAGCAACAAGACTATATTATTGAAACCAATCATTTACCACATTTGATTTCATTAATTGTTAGTGATGAATTTATGGATTCCTTACCAAAATCTCAACAAAAAATTATTCGCAAAGCAGCACAAATCGCAAAAGAATATGCGCGAAATCAATCGGATCAAAGAATTGCAAGCCGAATTAAAACAATTGAAGAGAGTGGAACGGAAATCGTAACATTGGATCAAGAAACACAAGATGCAATGGATCAAAGATGTCAATCCATTTATGAACAAATTGAAGACGTTGTGGATCAAGAGCTTGTACAATCGTATATGAGTGCAAAACAAAATTAATTTGTCAGATGAATTGAATATGATATAATAGCCACAAAATGTGGCTATTTTTTTAGAGGAGAAGGAAATATATGAATAAATTAGAGGAAGCACGCGAAAGAATTAGTGAATGTGATAATCGAATTATTGATGCTTTAGCCGATCGAATGGTTGAAGTACAAAAGATTATTGCTTATAAAAAAGCAACAGGAATTCCTATTTTACAACCAGAACAAGAAGAGAAACAAACCAAAGCCTTAGAAAACAAATTAGGGGATAATGAATTTGAAGAAGAAATTTTAGATGTATTTAAGTACATCATGAAGAATTCTCGTAAAGTTCAAGCCAAAGCTTTATTTGACTATAATGTTTTCTTAGTTGGATTTATGGGTGCTGGAAAGACAACAATTGCTTCAGAATTAGAGCGCAAATTGGAAATGAATCGTGTTGAAATGGATGATATGATTTCTAAGAAACAAGGGATGTCAATTTCTGAAATTTTTGATGAATATGGAGAAACATACTTCCGCAACTTAGAAAGCAATTGTTTGATTGAACTTCAAAAAATTAAACAATCCATTGTTTCTTGCGGTGGTGGGGTTGTTATGCGAGATGACAATGCTGAACACATGAAGAAAAATGGTCGTGTTGTTTTATTACAAGCAAGCCCACAAACCATTTTAGATCGCGTGAAAGATAGCAATGAACGTCCAATTTTAAATGGACATATGAATGTGGAATATATTGAACAATTACTAGAAAAACGAAGAGAAAAATATCGTACCATTGCCGATGTGACCATCGATACGGATCATAAAACAGAATCGGAGATTGTCGATGAAATTATTGCTAAGTTGATTGCCTTTGACAATAAAAAAGAAGAGGAGTAAGAAGT
>CAVBLW010000049.1:0-11490 GCA_963596085.1 Bacteroidaceae bacterium
GAAGTAAAAGACTTCCTACTCTTATACGATTTTTTAAAGTGAAATTGACAAATATATGGTGAAATATTTTGATTAAAATGATTATAGGTGAATTGATTTGGGCTCGAAAGATACAAAAAGGGTTCGAATAGGGCTCGAATCAACTGAATAGGGTTCGATAAATGCTTGTTAAATCTTTCTGTAAATAAACTTTTACTTCATGTTTTCTTGGTGTAAACTTGTCTTAGGTTAAAAATATGTATAAATTTCAAATATGTATCGCAAATTTAATTATTGATATTCAGTCCATCTATGACCAAGTTTATTCTATGTGTAAAGATTATTTATGTACGAATAAAGAAGCTAATTTTCAAATTATCAGTTGTCAAGAAGACATTGAAAAGGAAGAGCCTTATGATCATCTAG
This sequence comes from Bacteroidaceae bacterium, assembly GCA_963596085.1. Taxonomy (GTDB): domain Bacteria; phylum Bacillota_I; class Bacilli_A; order Erysipelotrichales; family Erysipelotrichaceae; genus Absicoccus. The sequence goes on from CAVBLW010000049.1 coordinate 406, forward strand.
GAAAGCTTGTGACAGATGCTTATCGAGAGACTTTATCCATTTATCGTAAAATCAGTGAAAAGATGCTATCTTATTCAACTTTTTTAATGCATGGCTCGGTTGTTGCAGTTCATAACCAAGCTTTTATGTTTTGTGCAAGCAGTGGTATTGGTAAGACAACCCGTACAAATCTTTTTTTAGAACAAATTAAGAATAGTTATGTTGTGAATGGAGATAAGCCCTTGATTCAAGTAAATGAAAAGGGAATACGAGCTTGTGGTACACCTTGGTCAGGAAAAGAGAATTTAAATACAAATATGATTGTTCCTTTAAAAGCAATTCTTTTATTAGAAAGAAATGAAAAGACGAAATTAGAAAAGATTTCTTTTTTAGAAGCGATTTCGACTTTATATCCACAAATCTATCGACCACAAAATGTTGATTTAACGCGCAAGACTTTATCTTTGATGCAAAAATTAAATGGACAAGTTGACATTTATCGATATGGTGCAAATTTGATCGATACGGATATGCAAGTGATTTATGATACAATAAAGAAATAAATGAGGTGATTTTTTATGAAATTAAAATATACATTTGAAATGATGGAAATTGATGATCAATTAATGGCTGTTCCAGTTGGTGATGGAGCAGATGAATTCCATGGGATTTTAAAATTAAATGCAAGTGCTGCATCTATTTTTGAACTCTTAAAAGAAGAAAAAAGTGAAGAGGAAATTGTAGAAGCCTTAAAAGAAGAATATGAAGACAGTAAAGAACTAACAAGCTATGTCCATGAGTATTTGGGTCAATTAAAAGAAGAGGGCTTTTTAGAATAAGATGAAAGTAATTCGTAAAGCCGAAGGGCGTATTTTAAAAGCTTGGGGTAAACAAAAAGAAAAAGCAGGTCCTTATCGTTTAATTAAATATATTATATCCAATGAAATAGAAGGAACGCTTTATTTACATCATGTCATTACGGGTGAAATGATTGCCTTAAGTGAAAAAGAAAAAGCATTTTTTTATTCATTACCACAACCTTTACAAGAAGAAGGCATGGAATTAATGGAAAAACATTTCATTGTTCCAATTGATTATGATGAAAGAAAAGTTGTTGATCAATTACGCCATTTAATGCAAGTCTTATTTCCAATTAAAGAAATTACAGGGTATACGATTTTGCCAACTACACATTGTAATGCACGCTGTTTTTATTGTTTTGAATTAGGCTATCATCAGGAACATATGACACCTCAAAGAGCCAGTGAGGTTGTAAATTATATTATTTCACATTCGAATAAAAAGAAAGTGAGTATTCAATGGTTTGGCGGAGAACCTTTGGTCGGAATGAAAATTATTCATCAAATTTCATCCGAACTCAAAGAAAAAGGCGTTGAATTTACTTCCAGTATGATTAGTAATGGCGCTTTATTTAATGAAGAAGTTATACAAGAAGCAAAAGATTTATGGAAACTTCAAATGGTTCAAATTACGATTGATGGAACAGAAAAAATCTATAACATTGTCAAAGCCTATGTTGGAATGAAAGATAATCCGTATAAAAAAGTTATGCATAATATTCGCTTATTAAGTGATGCAGGTATCCGTGTTTCCATTCGTATTAATTTAGGCTTCCATAATATGGATGATACCCAAAAATTAATTCAAGAATTAAGTGAAACCTTTAAAGATTGTGAAAATGTTACATTCTATGTCCATGAACTCTTTGAAAACGAAGGAAAAGATGCCAGACCTTATACAGATCAAGAAAGAGACCAATTAATGAACATGGTCAATGATTTGAATCAATCCATTGAAATCCAAGGAAAATATATTCGACATATGAGTTTACCATCTTTAAAAACAGGGCATTGTATGGCAGATCAAGATGCCCATGTTATTATTCAACCCGGTGGACAACTTTGTAAATGCGAACATGAAAATGCCCAAGAGAGTTTTGGAAGTATTGATTCAGATAATTGGAATAAAGAACATTTAAGTGCATGGAAAAAACATAGTTATGATAAAACTTGTTTTGATTGTCCTTTATATCCAAATTGTTATATCCCAGATCAATGTCCATCCAAAAAAGATTGTCTTTTAACAAAACAAAAAAATCAAAAAATAAAAGAAGTACAAAAAAATATGATGCTATATTTAAATGACAAAAAAGAAAAAAATGAAGATGAAGTCACATGTTAAAACTTTTCGTGTAAAAATGTATGTATCTGTGTTATTATTTCACTATAGATTTCGTCTATTTTGTTTGAAGTATTGTTAACGAGTAAGAATAAAAAAGGAAAGGATAGAAAACATGAAAAAAGAATTCAAAAAACCAAGTTTAGAAGTCATTACATTTAAAAATGAAGACATTATCACAACAAGTGGTGGAGGTGGATGTTCACCACAATGTCAGAATGTTTGTATTCCAAACTGTGAAGTTGTAGGTTAGAAAAAGATATCTAGAATACGAAAATAGAATGAGAGATTGCTTGAATCTAGCTAAAGTTATTTATAGCTTTGGCTAGATTTATATTTATATCTGAGACTTTTGTTGAATTTGGCAATAGATAAAAGATTTAGAGTTAGTGAAAGAGTACCAATTTGGTTTAAAAAATACTTGTTTTGTTTGCGTAATCCTCGTTCTTATGCTAGTATTTGGGTGGTAGATAGATATCTGCGAATGTGTTGATAGGGGTTCGTAGTATGTATAGAAACGATGGTGATGAAATGAAAGAAAGATTTTTAAAACCAGAGATGGAAGTTATTACCTTTCATGGAGAAGATATAATCACAACAAGTGGTTGTGGTAAAGATTGTCCTACAAATTGTGGAATGATTTGTACGAATGACTGCAAAACTGTAGTTCATTCATAGTATTTATTTTTTAATATAAATGTAGTATGTCAAAATATTACATATAATTAAGGAGCATAGATTATGTCAAATAAAGTAGAATTAAAAGAAAATGAAATGAACAATGTGATGGGCGGTGTTGCCTATGAAACTTTCAATAAAACAATTGGTGAAGATTACAATAACATGATTTATCACTACAAAGATATTGATGCATGTATTGCTTATTATAAGGCACATTGTGATGAATTTGATACAGTTGAAGCTACAAATAAAGGCATCATTGCTGGAATGTTAGCTGAAGGTTTAATTTACTAAAATTGCTTACTTAGGACTTTGTTTCGACAAAGTCCTTTTTTTGTGTTATATGGTACAATATAGTCATTGAGTGAGGTAAGGCTATGTCGGAAGAGAAGAAGTCATCGATGTTTCGTAAGAAGAGTGAGGAATATATAGATTCACCTGAAAAGTTAGATCATTACTTACATGTAACCAATCCAGGAATTTGGGCTTTATTATTAGCTGTATTCTTTATATTGATTGGATTTTGTGTTTGGGGAAATATGGGTGAACTTCAAACACATGTATCCATTGCGATTGTTTGTGAAGATGGGAAAAGTGTAGCTTATGTACCAGAAAGTGCTGTAAAAGCAGTCGTTGATACACGTTCCGTTGATGTTGAAGGCAAAGAATTCACCTTGAGTCCGAATGCGATGGTTCCTATTTCCATTACCGATAGTACTAATATTTATATTCGGATGGCTGGAAGTTTAAGCGTAGGCGATATTGTCTATGAGATTCCAATGGAAGGAAGCTTAGAAGATGGTGTCTATAGTGGAGATGTCATTACGGAAACGGTTACGCCGATGTCCTTGTTGTTGAATTAGGTGAAAGTATGAGTCGTAAAATAAAAAAGCCTCTCGTTAAAGGTGTTGCACGTGTTCCTGTAATCATGCAATTGGAAATGTTGGAATGTGGGGCCGCAAGCTTATCGATGATTATGGGCTATTATGGAAAATGGATTACCTTGGAACAAGCCCGTGTGGATTGTGGTGTATCTCGCGATGGGTCCAGTGCAAAAAATATCATGCAAGCTGCACGAAGCTATGGTATGGAAGTGCATGCCTATCGTTTAGAGCCTGAAGACCTTCTTGAAGAAGGCCCTTTTCCTTGTATTTTGCATTGGGGCTTTAATCACTTTGTGGTCTTAGATGGTTTTAAAAAGAAAAAAGCAGTCTTGAATGATCCAGCGCGTGGGCGAGTGATTGTATCTTGGGATGAATTTGATAAGAACTTTACGGGTATTTGTATCACAATAGAACCCGGTGAAAATTTTAAGCCTTCTGGACGCAAAAAAACCGTTTTGGATTATACGAAAGAGCGAATGAAAGGAACTGGCATTGCCGTTAATTTTGTCATTCTTACTACAACCATTATCTCTTTATTAACCGCCATTCAACCGGTCTTTAATCGCATCTTTTTGGATCGTCTTTTAACCGGAGAAAATCCGGATTGGCTTTGGCCTTTTGTGAGTGTTTTTGCGGTGTTTGCTTCGATTATTGTTTTAATGAATTGGATTAATGCCATCTATGGTCTAAAGATTCAAGGGAAGATGAGTGCTGTTGGATCTTCTTCTTACTTATGGAAAATCTTACGCTTACCGATGCAATTCTTTGATCAACGCTTAGCAGGTGATTTAAGTGAAAGACAAGCAACCAATGCTTCGATTGCTGGCTTATTGGTTAATACGTTTGGTCCTTTATTGATTAATACGGCTATGATGTTTTTTTATTTAGTTATTATGGTACGACACAATCTCTATTTAACTTTAATAGGGGTCGGTGCCATCTTTGTGAATATGTTTGTATCAGCTTTGATTACGAATAAACGAATTAATATTCAAAGAGTTCAAATGCGTGACCAAAGTAAATTGACCAGTTCTATTCTTTCTGGAATTGAAATGATTGAAACAATTAAAGCCAGTGGGGCTGAAAAAGGCTATTTTGGACGGATTGCAGGGTATCAAGCCAGTGTGAATGCCCAACAGATGCAATATGCGAAAATCAATCAATGGTTAGGTATGATTCCAACTTTATGTACATCGCTTGCTAATTTAGCCGTTTTAGGTTTTGGTATTAAATTGGTCTTAGATGGCGAAATGACCATCGGTATGGTTATGGCCTTTCAAGGCTTTTTATCGGCCTTTACAACCCCAGCTACTTCTTTAATTTCTGCTAGCCAATCCATGCAAGAAATGATTACGCAAATGGAACGCGTTGATGATGTAATGAGCTATCCCAACGATCCATGTTTTGCGGCAAATAAAAGCTTAGATCAACAAGAAAAGTTAAGTGGTTATGTCAAAATGGAACATGTCACTTTTGGTTATTCACGCTTTGATCCACCATTGATTGAAGATTTTAATATGGAAATTCAAGCCGGACAAAAGATTGCTTTTGTCGGTGGATCCGGTTGTGGAAAATCCACTTTAGTTAAATTATTAACTGGTTTAAATCAAGTATGGTCAGGAAGCATACAATTTGATGGCAAAGACATTGGTGAAATTGATCGAGATGTCTTTGTGCATTCGGTATCGGTTGTGGATCAAGACATTATTTTGTTTGATGATACAATCGCTCATAATATTTCGATGTGGGACTCAACCATGGATGATATCGATATTTCCAATGCGGCAAAAGATGCTCAAATTCATAAAGATATTATGAAAGATGGCGGCTATCAGACTAAAATTCTAGAAGGTGGAAGAAATATGTCCGGTGGACAAAGACAACGCTTAGAAATTGCGCGTGCTTTAAGTCAAAATCCATCGATTTGTATCTTAGATGAAGCCACTTCGGCTTTAGATGCCAAAACAGAGCATGATGTCGTTCAAGCCATTACAGCTCGTGGGATTACCTGTATTGTGGTTGCACATCGTTTATCAACCATTCGTGATTGTGATGAAATCGTTGTTATGGATCATGGAAAAGTCATTGAACGAGGTAAACATGAAGAATTAATGGCTCGAAATGGAGCTTATTGTCAATTGGTAACGAATGAATAGGAGAAGGACATGAGTGAATTTGAAGAAAAAATCAAAAAACGCAAAAAATATGAAGATGAACTTCTCTCGGAAGCCTTTCAAAATATATCTCAAGCCGTAGCGCATCATAAAATTGGAGATGGCTTATATGGAGAAGGACGAGATATCAAAGATGCCCTTTCTCAACTTTTACGCTATTTTGACATCAAAGAAAAAGAAATTCCCCATCAATTAAAGTCATTAGAAGAACAATTGGACTTTCTTTTGTCTTCGACAGGAATCTTTTATCGTCAAGTGCATTTAGAACCAACTTGGTATAAAGATGGAATGGGTGTTATGATGACAAGCCTAAAAGAAGATGGGGCTGTTGTTACCATTGTTCCAGGTGGAGCTGGTGGCTTTGTCTATGTGAATCCACACACAGGAAAAAAGAAATGGGTAACTAAAAAAGAATCCGAAAAGATGGATTTGGAAGCCTATTTATTTTATCGCCCCTTACCCATGCGAAAATTAAAGCCCTTTGATATTTGGCGTTATATGAAAGATTGTTTAACCCTGTGGGATTTATTAAGCTTTACCAGTGCAGCCTTTGTGATTACTGGGATTGGTTTATTGATTCCGAAATTAAATAATTTGTTGACAGGGACTGTGATTTCATCCCATAGTCAACGCTTATTAATTGCCGTAATGGTCTTTATGGTATGTGTGACCATTGGTAATGCTCTTTTTACTTCCATTAAGCAATTATTAATTACTCGAATTGGAACGAAATTAAAGAACAATATCAATTCGGCTACTATGATGCGTACGCTATCTTTACCGGCGGATTTCTTTAAGAATTATTCAACCGGTGAATTGAATCAATATTTATCCAATATGTCGAGTATTTGCGATACGGTCGTCAATGGTTTGTTCTCAACTGGTATTACGGGAATTTTTTCTTTGGTTTTTTTAGTCCAAGTCTTTGCGTTTGCGAAAGCTTTGGTCATTCCATCAATTGTTGTAACCTTATTGACTCTATTTGTCAGTATGTTAACAGCTTCAACGCAAATGGTTATTAGTCGGGAACAAATGGAAGTGCAAGCCAAAGAAAAAGGAATTGTTTATTCTTTAATTACGGGCATTCGTAAGATTCGTTTATCCGGGGCTGAAAAAAGAGCCTTTGTGAAATGGGCCAATGTCTATTCGCGAGAAGCCGCTTTACAATATGATCCACCGGCTCAAATTAAATTGAATTCCGTCATTACTACCGCAATTTCTTTAGGGGGAACGATTTTTATTTATTTTACAGCCGTTAAAAGTGGAGTATCGGTAGCGGATTATTATGCTTTTAATTCCGCTTATGCCTATATTTCAAGTGCTTTTACAGCCCTAGCTTCGACAGCAACAACCATTGCGACCATTCGTCCAAGTTTGGAATTGATTCGCCCACTTCTAGAAGCAGAACCAGAAAGTGATGAAGAACTTGAAACAATCACAAAGTTATCGGGTTCGATTGAAATCAGCCATCTTTCTTTTCAATATACGAAAGATTCACCGTTGGTCTTAAATGACTTATCGCTTTCGATTCCTTCGGGTCAATATGTGGCTATTGTTGGAAAGACCGGTTGTGGTAAATCGACTTTATTACGCTTGTTGTTGGGATTTGAAACCCCAACAAAAGGATCCATTTTATATGATGAAAAAGATACACATGGTCTTGATATGCATTCGGTTCGAAAGAAAATTGGAACGGTTATGCAAGATGGGAAATTATTTCAAGGAAGTATTTATGAAAATATCATTATCGCTGATCCAACTCTATCGATGGATGAGGCCTGGCAAGCTGCTGAAATTGCCGGTATAGCAGAAGATATTCGTCGTATGCCAATGAAGATGCATACCATGATTAGCGGTATGGGCGGTGGAATTTCCGGTGGCCAAAAACAACGTTTAATGATTGCGCGTGCTGTCGCACCAAAACCGAAAATTCTCTTTTTGGATGAAGCCACATCTGCTTTAGATAATATTACGCAAAAACATGTTTCTGATTCTTTGGATCAATTACATTGCACCCGAGTTGTGATTGCCCATCGACTATCTACGATTCGCCATTGTGATCGTATCTTAGTTTTAGATCAAGGAAAGATTATTGAAGATGGAACCTATGAAGAATTGATGGAAGAAAAAGGATTCTTTGCGCAATTGGTAGAAAGGCAACGTGTATAATGACCTTTGAAGAATTACTCAATCGAGATGGCAAACTCGCCTATACAAATAAAGGAGTCTCAATGATGCCTTTACTTAGACAAGGTAAAGATGTCCTTGTGATTGAAAAATGTGACACTTTTAAAAAATACGATGCGGTCCTTTTTGTTCGGAAAGGAAAGTGTGATCATCAATATGTTTTACATCGCATCTTAAAAGTAAATAGCGATGGGAGCTATTGGATTGTCGGTGATCATTGCACCAATGGGGAAAGAGTTGAAGCAAATCAAATTTTAGGAAAGATGACGCAAGTTTATCGAAATGGCAAAACGATTAAAGTGGAAGATAAAAAATATCTTTTCTATGTCCATCTTTGGTGTGATTTTTATCCAATTCGAGTCTTTCTATTACGTTTTAAATCAATCTTATATCGTATTTTTATAAAAGTTCGGAGGTGCTTTCATGGAAAATAAACCAGAACCCATTCATATTCATATTGATGCAAGTCATAAATGGTTTGATTTACATTTGGATGAAGTTTGGCACTATCGTGAATTGATTCTTTTGTTTACCAAAAGAACCTTTCAAGTTTCTTATAAACAAACGATATTAGGCCCTTTATGGTTGTTTTTGAATCCTTTATTTACTTCTTTGGTCTATGTGATTTTATTTGGGAACATCGCAAAATTATCAACCGATGGCATTCCGCAAATTCTATTTTATTTATTAGGAACAGCCATCTGGTCTTTGTTTTCAAGTTGTTTAAGTAATAATGCATCAACCTTTACATCGAATGCTTATCTTTTTGGAAAAATCTATTTTCCTCGTTTAACCATTCCTCTTTCGAATTTGTTTTCATCCTTTATTCGTTTTGGAATTTCTATGATTTTAGTTGTGCTTTTATTAATCTTCTATATCTGGAAAGGATTGGTTTTTCCTCATTATATGTATTGGATTTTAATGCCCTTTCTTTTAATCTGGATTGCATGGATTGGCATGTCTTGTGGAATCTTAATTTCGTCTTTGACAACCAAATATCGGGATTTAAATGTATTGGTCTCTTTTGGTTTAAGTTTATGGATGTATGCGAGCCCAATTGTCTATCCATTAAGTCAATTGCCTCAAGGATGGATTCGGACCTTGGTTGAAATGAATCCCTTAACCGGTCCCATTGAGCTTTTTCGTTATGTGCTTTTAGGTCAAGGAAGTTGTCCAATTTGGTCTTTTGTTCTTTCTTTGATTTTTACATTTGTCTTGGGCTTCTTTTCGATTGTGATCTTTAATAAAGTTGAAAGAAATTTTGTGGATACAGTATAGGTGAAGTATGGAACAAGTTGCAATTCAAATTTCAAATTTAAAAAAACAATATCGTCTCGGAGCAATTGGTGGAAAAACGCTTCAAGCGGAACTACAATCCTGGTGGGCAAAAAAAAGAGGAAAAGAAGATCCAAATCTTCCTATTGGAATGAATCAGGATTTCATTGGAAAAGAATTTATGGCACTAGATGGTATTGATTTAACTATCCATCAAGGAGAAACCATTGGTATTATTGGATCCAATGGAGCAGGGAAGTCCACTTTATTAAAAATCTTATCCCGTATTACGGCGCCGACTTATGGACAAATTGACATCTATGGTCGAATCACATCTATGTTAGAAGTTGGAACCGGCTTTCATGGGGAAATGACTGGACGAGAAAATATCTATATGAATGGGGCTATTTTAGGAATGAGCAAGGCTGAAATTGAAGAACAAATGGATGCCATTATTGAATTTTCAGAAGTTGGTGAATTTATCGATACACCAGTCAAACGGTATTCTTCAGGAATGTTTGTCAAACTTGCTTTTGCGGTTGCGGCTCATTTAAAAAGTGAGATCATGATTATGGATGAAGTATTAGCGGTTGGAGATATGGCCTTTCAAAACAAATGTTTAGATAAAATGAGAAAGGTAGCGCAATTCGAAGGACGAACCATCCTTTATGTCAGTCATAATATGAATACCATTCGTCGGTTATGTAAGCGATGCGTTGTCTTAGAAAAAGGAAAAATTATCTTTGATGGCGATGTAGAACATGCCATAGCGATATATATGGATCATGGCTGCCAAATGAATCAAGTGGATATCGATTTAAGCAAAATTCCTCACTATCATGCAGGAAATCAAGAAGATTTACAAATGACTCGTCTTCTTTTGCCCGATAAAGTGACACCGGTTTATGAAGAGCAAGAAGATTTGGAAATGCAAATTGAAATTGCACATCAAAAAGCATATAAAGATTTACAATTTCGATTAACACTTCGTAGTGATACGGATGTCGGCATAGGAACTTCCTGGTCTGAATTCTTTGATTTGACAGGAAATCAGACGCAAACACTTTCTTTCAAAATGCCGATGGATTGTATTGCCAAAGGAATCTTTTATATAAGTATTGGTTTATATCAACGAGATGAAATTGGACAAGCCAAGCTTTTAGACCATATTACAAGAGCTTTAAAAATAGAGGTTACAGGCAGTCCAATTTGGTATAGCAGTGCGTATGGTCCAATCCATTTGCCTGAAATTACAGTGAAAGAATATTAAAAGAGTATTGTTACAAGCAATACTCTTTTATAAAATCCGCAAAGAAAGGCAATGCAAGCGAAATATAACCTTGTCTAGCATGTAGAATTCCTCTTTTAAGTAGACGATCTCGATACATCGAGTAATTTTTCGATTTATCCTTCATAAGAAGTAAAACCTCTTCTCGTTTATACTCTTCTTTTTCCGTTAATAGCCTTGCTAGAAAACGATCCATCTCAGTCATTTCTTCCCAAATCTTTTCGTAAGAATAGGCGAATAATTCCATTTTAAGATTTGAAATGATTTCTTCGATGCTTTCATCATCCTTCTTTTTAAAAGATAAAACACCAAGTTCTTGGAAAGCATAAGCATATCCTTTGGTCGTTTTTGCCATTTCTTGTGGTGAACTACTCGGTAATTGAATTACCGAGCTTCTAAGTGGGCAGAGCTGACGCTC
>CAVBLW010000050.1:0-22261 GCA_963596085.1 Bacteroidaceae bacterium
TCTGTATCTCGGCAATTGAATAACCGAGGATTAGACGCTAGTTTGTCCTAAAAAAGGTGAGATTTTTTACATTGCTTAGCTCTTGTATATTTTCGTAGAGTCCTGTACAAATGAAATAAACTGGATAATTGGCACGCAACCATCGCCCATATTCAGAAGTGAATTGAATCATTTCTTTTGTTTTTGAGACTTCATCAATCCCGATTAAAATTTTTTGACCTTTTTTTTTTGAACAATTGAATCATCTCTTCTACTTCAACTCCGATGTCAAAAAATTGGTGATTTTTTTGTGAAGTATATCCAATTCCTCCACCGGAACCTAGGACAGTAGCTGAACTATTAATACCAGTTGTTTCTTTTTCCTTTGGGCAAAAACCTGCTTTTACAAGTAAAGCCGCAAGTTGCTGCAAAAGATCTCTGGATGGATTTAAGTCAAAAACTAAGAAATCTTTGTATTTGTCTTGATTGTTTCGTAGTTCTTCTTCAACTTTCGAAAGAATCACTGTTTTTCCAGAGCCTCGAACACCGGTGATTTTATATACGGATTCTGAAGGATGTTCGTAAAGGAAGTTTTCTAAGATTTCTTCTGTTTCTTCCGTACGAATATAGGAATATTCAGGGGGCTTTGCTGAAAGTGGTTGTAAATGGATTTTGCATGCTTATACCTCTTTATACTTTTTATGATTCTTTATACCTTTTTATACTTTTTTGGAAGCTATTTTTCTAATTCTTTAGACCTCTTCAGATTTCATTAACGCCTTTGAAATAAAAAAGCTTAATTTCTGATATGAAATTAAGCTTATATCGACATTCTCTTTACTCAAATAACTTACGTTCTTTAATATATTCTGCAAAGCGAGGAAGAGCAATTTTAAATATGCCACGTTTTAAAGGGATTATAATTCCTTTTTTTATGAGACGATCTCGATAGGGAGAAAATTGTTTTGGTGTAATTTTTAAATAAGAACATAGATCCTTTACGTTATATAAATTCTTTAAACAAATAGCTTCTGTGAATTGAATATCTTTTTCGGATAATTCTGAATAGATTTTATCATAAACAAACTCAGCAAGTTTGATATCATATGCTTCAAGCAGTGACTCATCATATTGTTTATTGTTTTTCCAAACTAAATCACCGAGCAATTGGTAACCGTAAGAATAGCCTTTTGTAAGTTTAGCCATGTGAATAGCTGTTTCATCGTTGATATTTAATAACTTTTTATATTCCATACGAATGTTTGCTATATTTAATGGTGTCATTTCTATTTTTGGTGCGCGATACAAAAAGGTTAATGTTTTTTCATCTTGTAAATCGTAGATGTGATTAGGTAATCCAGAAGCTAGGATGTAAATTGGCAAATCACTTCTTAAAAAAATTTGAAAGCTGGATAAAAATTGTTTGGTTTCTATATTGTTTGTGATTTCGTCAATCATGAATAGTACTTTTTTATTTTTCTTTGAAGCAATTTTAAGTAAATCTTCGATTTCCGCTTCTAAGGATGAATAGTTTGGTTGGTCCTTATTCACAGATATCGTTAACGGGGAGAGATTAAATTCAAACTTAGCATGGATGGAATTTGTTTTTAAGGCCTTATTTAATTTTACAAAAGCATTTTCATATAAATTGAGTTCGGGATTTAACATGATTGTAATCCAGTTTTTTTCCATGCCTAATTCTTTTGCGATATCTGAAAGAAATACCGTTTTTCCGGAACCGCGTACACCAGTTACAATCGCAATGCTACCATGTTCACTATTTTTAAAATCATTAAGAATTTCTTCACGATTTTCCTGTCGAACGATAAAGCTTTGTGGCTTCATACCAAAAATGATGTTAAATGGATTTTTTTCTTGCATAAGCGCCTCCTTTTTTATAGTATAACATTTTTTTAACTTTTAGACACCTTTAGACTCCTTTAGACTTCTGAAAAAGTTTTAGACTCCTTTAGACTTTTTTAGATAAAAAGAAAAAGGTCAAAAGAAAAACTCCAACTATACATTCAATTTAATTAGAATAAAAAAGCTTAATCTCAAAAATGAAATTAAGCTTATAGATTAAGAACTATTTCCAATTAAAATCTTTTAATACTTCATCGACATTTTCTTCGAAAGTTCCAAAGTGAATGCCTAAGTTTTCTAATTTCGAACTATCTAGACGATAATCACGGAAACGATCTTGGTAACGCTCGTGATTTGGCAAAATATAGCTTTCAATTGCTTCTTTTGTAGCACCTAATTGTTTAGCTATATAAACGGCTGCTTCATATGTGGTGTATTCATTTTGTGCAGCGACATGATAGATGCCCGATTCTAAATCGATGATTTGATCAAATTGATTGGCTAAATGTTTGGCATAGGTTAAACAACGTTTTTCATTGCATGTAAACTTTGTAGGATTTTGATGAAGAAGGGCATCCATGACATTTTTAATAATATTTGGACTTGCTTTGATGCCATCAAAAGAAAGACCCATTTGCCAAGAATAACGAAGAATCAGATAATCATCTAATTGTTCTTGAATATAACTTTCACATTCTTCTTTATTTTGTCCATAAATAGTTACTGAAGATAAACTTTCTTCTTCTTTAAAAGGACCTCTCTTTTCTTTTCCATTAAAAGATTGTTCTGTTCCTGAAAAGATAAAACGGGCTCCTTTTTCTTTACAAAGATCAACGATTTTCTTTGTAGATTCTACATTAATCGTATGTGCTAAATCGGGATGCTCATTACACCATGCTGTAGTGGCATTCGCTGCTGTGTGGTAACAATAATCAAAATCTTGCGCTTTAATAAAATTGGCTACGGCTTCTGGATTTGAAAAATCCGCATCTTTACGTGTCATTAAAATCCAATCAAAATGATTGCGTTGTACATGATGAATATAACTGGCTAAATAGCCATTGGATCCGGTGACTAAAATCTTTTTTTTCATTTTATTTTCCTTTCTTTGCTTGACTGATTAAGACATGAACATGCGCTGGTATTTCGATTTCCTTTGCACTATAAGGAATAAATAAACTTTCTAGACCGCCTAATTCCATGCTTTCATCTTTCCAAGTAAAATTAAAACTTTCTTTTGATAAGTTAGTTAAAATGCGATACGAATTGTCACAAACAATTTTTTCTTTTTCGCTTGTATAAAGCTCTTCAACACGGAAATAAGGGGTATCACCCAAAAGATGACTTGTATTTTGAGCAGGTACAAATTTAGGTTCACTTGAAAAATTGGTCACATCAAAGCTTTCTTTTTGATGTAATTTTCTTTTCTTTCCTTGGGCATCGATTCGATTATAGTCATAAAAACGATAAGTTGTATCGCTGTTGGTTCCAATTTCATAAGCGAGAATATTTTTTCCTAAGGCATGTAAGGTTCCGTTGGGAATGGTAATATAATCACCAGCTTTTACCTTCCATTTTCTTAAATATGGTTCAAGTTTTTCTTCTTTTAAGGCCTTTTCGATAACTTCTTTTTCTTTTGTATTGGTTCCTGCAACTAAATAAGCATCGCAATCGGCATAAAGAATATACCAACTTTCATATTTTCCATTATCTTTGGAATGTTCTAAAGCATAGGCATCATCTGGATGGACTTGAATACTTAAATGATCTTGGGTATCTAAAAAAGCGGTACGTAACATTTCATGAAGCGTATAGCCTGGTCCTAAAAGATCCTCTGGATTCTTTTGAATCACTTCCAACAAAGAAGGATTTCCTTCGATGTTTTTGATGGTACTTAAACCATTGGGATGGGCACTGACTTCCCACCATGAACCAATGTTTTCCTTTTTTTGACGAAATTGACTGATGCGATTGGCACCCCATATAGTTTTTGAATAAGAAGGAATGAGTAAAAGTGGTTTCATTGTTCGGCTTCAAACTCCTCTAAAATTTTTAAGGAAGAAGAAGTTCCAATTCTTTGTACACCCAAATCAATCATTTGTTTACAGGTTTTCCAATCACGAATACCACCTGCAGCTTTTACCTTAACTTCATTTTCAACGGTTTCAATCATCAGACGAACATCTTCTAAAGTGGCTCCCCCTGTCCCAAAACCTGTGGATGTTTTAATAAAATCTGGTTTTACTTCTTTGGCAATCAAAGCGAGTTGTCGAATTTCTTCTTGATCTAAATAACAATTTTCAAAGATGACTTTACAAATCTTTTCATTTTTATGACATAAAGAAACCATTTCTTCCATTTCGTTTTTTAAATAAGCCCAATCATGCATTTTGGCTCTTCCGATATTAATGACATAATCAATTTCATCGGCTCCATCTAAAATGGCATTTTTACATTCATCCAATTTGGATGCTAAACCGGATTGACCCAAAGGAAAAGAAATGGCAGCACCAACGTGAATATCTGTATCTTTTAATTGCTCTTTACAATAGCTTGTCCATTCCGTATTGATGGCAACCATAGCAGCACCAATTTCTTTGGCTTGGTCGCACAATTTTTTTAAATCCTCTTGGGTGGCATATGCCTTTAAATAAGTATGATCAAAATATTTTGCTAAAGTTTTTTTTGTAAGCATAACGATTCCTCCTGATTTCATTATGATAAATAATAAAAGAAGGTACAAATAATTTTTTGCATAAAAGTGAAAATAAAAATCGAAAAGACGAAAAAAGCGAAGAAAATGAAACTTTTCTTTTGCTTTCAAAAAAAAGATAAAAATTGTGATCTTATGTTATGATGATTTTGGAAAAGAGGAAAACAATGACAGTACTAGATAAAGAAGTAGAATATCGTCCGTTATTGATGATTATTCCACGGAAGCGACAAGATCAAGAAAAAGATTTACATAAGGATTATCAATATATACCTTGGCAAGATTCAATGAAAGAGGAATGGATTCAGCTACATCTTGAAACAGGCTTATTTGATTCTTTTGAAGAAGGAAAAACTTGCTTAGATACTTTTTTAGAAGAGAAGGAAGTTTTTATAAAACAATTCGTTTTTGTCTGCGATGTTCAAGGCCATTTAATTGCTTCGGCTGGTCTATGGAAGGGAAATCACTTTGGAATCGAACGTTTACGTATTCATTATGTTTCCGTTAGTCAAAAAGCACAACATAAAGGCATTGCTTCTTCGATGGTCAGTCACTTGATTCGTCTTTACGATGAAATGCCTTCAAAATATCCTTTGTATCTTGCAACCCAAACCAATAGTTATGGAGCAATCGCAATGTATGCTCATTTAGGTTTTACACCTTATTTGGGAGAATGGAAAAATTGTACAAAAGAAGAATCTGAAAGAAATTGGGAACTCGCAACGGAGATCTTGCGAGAAAAAAGCCAAAAATAAAGAACAAGAGCAGGAAGAAAAACCTGCTTTTTACTTTTTTGGCAGTCTTTTATTGACACTGCTAAAAACATATTGTATGATTAGCAGGTAAATAAAAAGAGTGCTAAAAAGGAGTGTTTGTTATGCCTAGAAAGAAACAGTTTAAATCCGAATCAAAGCGTTTATTAGATTTGATGATCAATTCTATTTATACGCACAAAGAAATTTTCTTAAGAGAAATTGTATCGAATGCCAGTGATGCCATCGATAAATATTATTTTGAACATGCTGGTCATGTGGATCCAGATTCATTAGAAATTCGTATCGATCCAGATAAAGAGAACCGTTTATTGACGATTAGTGATAATGGAATCGGTATGGATCAAAATGAATTGGAAGAGAATTTAGGAACAATCGCAAAATCTGGTTCCTTAGCTTTTAAAGAACAAATGGATAAAAATGAAGAAGAAAAGAATTCCGATGTGGATATTATTGGCCAGTTTGGAGTTGGTTTCTATTCGGCTTTCATGGTTGCGAAATCCATTACGGTTATCTCGAAAAAAGATGGAGCCGATACAGCTTATAAATGGGTCAGCCAAGGGGATGATGGTTATTATATTACAGAAACCGAAAAAGAAGGTCGTGGTACAACCATTATCTTAGCTTTAAAAGAAGATACAGATGAAGAAGATTATTCAAAATATTTAGAAACATATACGATTGAAAGCTTAATCAAAAAATATTCTGATTATATTCGTTATCCAATTCATATGCAAGTTGAAACTTCAAAAGTAAAAGAAGGAAGCGAAAAAGAAGAAAAACCAGAATATGAAACAGTTGTTGAAGATAAGACTTTAAACTCAATGGTTCCTTTATGGAAGCGTGCAAAAAGTAAGATTACAAGTGAAGAATACAATCAATTCTATAAAGAGCATTTCTATGATTATGAAGATCCACAACGTACGATTCACTTTAGTGTAGAAGGAAATATTAGCTTTACCGCTTTATTGTATATTCCATCGCATGTACCACAAGGCTTCTATAATCAAGATTATAAGAAAGGCCTTCAATTATATAGTCGTGGTGTCTTTATTATGGATCATGCCGAAGACTTATTGCCAGATTCTTTACGCTTTGTGAAAGGATTAGTGGATTCACAAGATTTATCTTTGAATATTTCGCGTGAAATGCTTCAACATGACAATCAATTGAAATTAATTGCCAAACGAATTGAAAAGAAGGTTTTATCTGAACTTTCTTCAATGTTAACAAAAGAAAGAGATGCATATGAAGCATTCTGGAAAACATTTGGCTTAAACTTAAAATTTGGTGTTTATAACAATTGGGGACAAGATAAAGATAAGTTCGAAAACTTATTGATGTTCTATACAAGTAAAGAACAAAAACTAGTAACTCTTAATGAATATGTAGATCGTATGAAAGAAGATCAAAAAGAGATTTATTATGTATCGGGTTCTGATTTAGATAAGATGGATAAGTTGCCAATTGTTCAAACATTAAAGAAAAAGGATTTGGAAGTCATTTATTTATTAGATGATGTTGACGAATTCGTTATGCAAACGTTACAACAATTCCGTGAAAAAACATTTAAAAATGCGATTCAAGGGGATTTAGATCTTGATAGTGAAGATGAGAAAAAAGAATTAGAACAAAAAGCGAGTGAAAATAAAGACTTACTTGAATTTATGAAAGAAGCTTTACCTGATTGTTCTGAAGTTAAAATTTCCAATCGTTTAAGTGAAGATCCAGTTTGTTTAAGTGCTGGTGAAGGTGTTTCATTTGAAATGGAAAAAGTATTTGCGAACATGCCAGAAGGAAATAATCCAATGGGTGCGATGAAAGCAAGTCGTATTTTAGAATTAAATCCAAATCATCCGATTTTCGAAACCTTGCAAACTTTATTTAAAAATGATAAAGATAAAGTAAAAGAGGTTGCGGAAGTATTATATGATCAAGCTTTATTGATTGAAGGATTTACCATTGAAGATCCAATGGAATACAGCCGTAAAATTTGTGAACTTTTAGTGGGTTCACATCAATAAAAAAAACCTCTTCGGAGGTTTTTTTCGTGGAGGAAAAAAGATGAAATATTTAATTATTGGTTCAGGTGGTGTCGGTGGATGTATCGGTGCCTACTTAACAAAAGCAGGCAAAGATACGACTTTAATTGCGCGAAATGCACATTTAGAAGCAATGAAAAAAGGTTTGATTTTAGAAGATGTGAAAGGAAATCAAGAACTTATTCCAGTGAAAGCTATGGAATTAAAAGACTATCAAGAAAAGGCGGATGTCATTTTTCTTTGTGTAAAAGGTTATTCTATTGTTTCAATTTTAGATGAAATCAAACGAGTTAGTAATGAAAAAACAATCATTATACCAATTTTAAATGTTTATGGAACCGGTGATAAGCTTCAAAAGGAATTAAGTGCATCGGTCTGTGATGGTTGTATTTATATTGCCTCAGAAATTAAAGAACCAGGTGTAATTTTAATGAAGGGTGATGTATTTCGCATTGTTTATGGCTTAAGTAGTCATAAAATTAGCCCAGAACTAAAAGCAATCCAAAAGGATTTACTAGAAAGTGGCATTGAAGCTGTTTTATCGGAGAATATACAACGCGATGCTTTTGAGAAGTATGCCTATATTTCATCAGCTGTTACTTGTGGTCTTTATTATCATGCGACAGCTGGAGATATGCAAAAAGAAGGAAAAGAACGTGAATTATTCAAAGCTTTAAATCATGAAATTGAACTTTTAGCAAGTGCGATGGGAATTCCTTTTGAAAAGGATATGGTTAAAGAAAATGTAGCGATTCTTGATACCCTTTCACCCCTTTCATCTACATCGATGCAAAGAGATATTGCCCAAGGTAAACCAAGTGAAATTGATGGTTTGATCTATGAGGTTGGTCGTCTAGCCGATCAATATCAGATTGAACTTCCAAACTTTCAAAGCATTATTGCGAAATTACAACGATTTTGTTAAAAAGGATTTGTATGAAAAAGATAATTTTTGATTTAGGCAATGTTCTTGTTCGCTTTAATCCGGATGTTTTTTTGAAAGAACTCTTTTCGGATGAACAAATAATTGAACGTTGTAAAGAAATCTATTTTAACGGGTTGTGGAACGAATATGACCGTGGTTTTTTAAGACCTTATGATATGGTTGAAAAAGCTTGTCGAATTTATCCAGAGAATCGAAAAGATTTTATGCTCATGATGGAAAAGTGGACATCTTATGTGACACCTATTGAAAGTAGTATAAAACTCATTGAAAGTTTATTTAAAAAAGGATATGATTTGTACATTCTGTCGAATATTCCCAAAGATTGTTATGAATTTTTAATGCAATATGAATGGTTTTTAAAAATGTCCGGTGTATTTTCTTTTCAAGAAAAAACAATCAAACCAGAAGAAAAGATTTATCAAATTCTTTTGGATCGTTATCATTTAAAGAGCCAAGATTGTATTTTTATAGATGACAAGCTTGAGAATATTCAAGCAGCAGAAAAGTTGGGATTTACTTCTTATCATTGTAAAGATGCATCTCAATTGCCAAAAGGGCTAGAAAGAATATTATGAAACAAATCAATAAAAAAGAAATGGTTGAACAATTGGCTGAACAATTTTCGCTTCAAGTCAAGGTGGGCGATGTTTATAAAGCCAAAAAAGATAAACATTATCGTAATAAAGTGATTGTTGCTTTTGGTAAAAGCAAGGGAAAAGTTTATGCTGGCCAATATGCACCACATAGTCATCGTGTCATAAAAGATTCTGGACGTTTATTGCAACCAGAAATCATTAACCGTTTAATTGATCGCATTGTTGAATTGGTTCAATCAATGAAAATCTATTTATACAATGAGAACAATGGAACGGGTGTTTTACGTCATGTTATGATTCGTTATGCTCAAACAACCGATGAAATCATGCTTGTATTTGTGACTGGGACAAGTCAATTTCCTTCCCGACATAATTTAGTAAAGGTTTTATGCCAAGAATTTCCTCAAATTAAAACAATTGTACAAACCATCAATGGACGTCGTACCAGTGTTGTGATTGAAAATAAACCAATGGTCTTATATGGCGATGGTACAATTACCGATATTTTATGTGGCAAGAAAATTACAATAAGTGCGAGTGCTTTTTATCAGATTCATCCGCAACAATGTGAAGTTTTATATGGATTGGCGCGTAAAATGTGTGACTTAAAAGAAACAGATACACTTTTAGATACGTATTGTGGAACCGGAACCATTGGTTTGAGTTTAGCGGATGCTTGTAAACAGGTTATGGGCGTTGAAATTAATTCCGATGCCGTGGCAAATGCACGTTACAATGCGAAACAAAATAAGGTCAAAAACATCAAATTTGTTGATATGGATTCAACCCAATTTATGTTAGAAGCAAAAAAATATAATCATCACTTTGATGTGATCGTATTGGATCCACCACGTGCTGGAACGACAAGACAATTCATCGAAGCGTCAACTTCTTTAGGACCAAGAAAGATATGTTATATTTCATGTGATCCAAAAACATTGATGCGTGATCTAAAAAGTTTTAAAAAAGCCGGATATACAACAAATAAAATTGAATTGGTCGATATGTTTCCAAGAACAGAACATATTGAATGTATTTGTGTTTTAGAGCGTCACGTTTATAATCAGGAAGCTTCTAAGAAAAAACAAGAACAGAAAAAACAATTTCAAAGAAAGAAAATCGCAAAAAGGAAAATGCGCAAATAGAAATGTTCGAATGCTCCATATTGGGGCATTTTTTTTATGATTCATTTAAACAAATTATCGAAATACGATAATATTTTATTGACGAACAATTTGAATTGTGATAAAAAAGAAGAAGAAAAGAAGAATGTGGTGATGATTATGAAAAAGATAAAGGTTTTATTTTGTACATTGATTTTATTCTGTACCTTCTTTACATCTTGTCTAAATGTTTATGCAAAGACGAATACACAACAAGATTCTTTTGCTTCTTTGCAAGGGAAAACAGCAGGTGTTTTAACGGGAACACCACAGGATCAAATTGTTCAATCCAGCATTAAGGATGTAAAGTTACAATATTATAATACGGTTAATGATTTACAAATGGCTTTAGAAAAAAACAAAATTGATTTTATAGCTTTATCTAGCGTTAATTATTATAGTATGGCCAAAGATTATCCACAATTTGCCTATGTAAAAAAGCCACTAACAACTTTTGATGTAGGAACCATTTTTCCCAAAAGTGAAAAAGGCGATGTGCTAAGAAAACAATACAATCAATATCTTTCGAAAATCAAAAACAATGGAACTTTAGATGACTTCGATCAATATTGGCTCTATCCACATAATTGGAAAAATATCGAGATTCCGAAAAGTGGAAAAAAAGGCACATTAACCTTAGGAACACCCAATACTTTAAAGCCTTTTTCTTTTATGTTGAATGATCAAAATGCTGGCTTTGATATTGCGATTGTGGCTGGCTTTTGTAAGGCTTATGGCTATGGTTTGAAAATTGAAAATGGTGACTTTGCTGGGGCTTTGAGTGGTATTGCGACAGGGAAATATGATTTTGCAGCAGGTCAAATTTCTTGGACACAAGAAAGAGCAGAAAGTGTCAATTATTCGGATTTTTATTATAAACAAAAAATCGTAGCAATTGTGAATACGGATTATTTTAAAGGAAGTGCGAATTTAATTTGCGATGATCAAAACATTTCAAAGAAGAATCAATCGTTATGGACAAGCATTCATAAAAGTTTATGGGAGCAAAATCGTTATCAAACAATTCTTAAAGGCTTGTTGGTAACCTTAGAAATCACCTTCTTTGGCTTCCTATTGGCGAATATCTTAGGTGCTTTTCTTTGTTGGATGGCCTTATCAAAATCGAAGCTTTTGTCAAGAATCGCTTTTCTTTATTCGAGCTTAATGCAAGGTTTACCAATTGTGGTGGTTTTGATGCTTTTGTATTATGTTGTTTTTGCACACTCTACTATGAATAATGTGACCGTTGCTATCTTAGGTTTTGGCTTTGTCTTTGCCGCTTTTTTAGCGCAAATCTTTGAAAGTGGTATTCGAAGTGTGAATCGTGGACAATGGGATGCAGCTTTGGCCATGGGCTTATCCAAACGACAGGTTTTCCATGGAATTGTTTTTCCACAAGCACTTCGTGCAAGCTTGACGGCTTATTTTAGTAATTTAATTAATTTAATGAAATCAACGGCTATTGTCGGATATATTGCGATTACGGATTTAACCAAGGTTGGAGATATTATTCGAAGCAATACCTATGAAGCCTTTGTACCATTAATGTCGGTAGCCATTCTTTATTTATTGATGGCTTGTCTATTGCTTGCATTGATGAAGTTTATTCAAAAGAAATTAGAACCGAAAAGAATAGGAGGCAAAAAGCATGATTCAAATTGAACATTTAAGCAAAACATATCCGAATGCAACGCCTTTAAAAGATATTAATGCAAGTATTCATAAAGGGGATGTTATTTCAATTATTGGACCTTCAGGATCTGGAAAATCAACCTTACTTCGTTGCTTGAATCGTTTAGAACAAGCAAGCGCAGGTCGGATCTTAGTTGATGGCAAAGATATCAATGCCAAGGATTGTTCTTTACCTTTGTTAAGACAAAAGATGGGGATGGTCTTTCAAGATTTCAATCTCTTTTCGCATATGAATGTCATTGAAAACTTAATGTATGCCCCACAAAAAGTATTGGGTTTATCGAAAGAGCAAGCCTATGAAAGAGGAATGAAACTTTTAAGGATGGTTGGCTTGGAACAAAAAGAATTGAATTATCCCGATGAATTATCTGGTGGGCAGCAACAACGCATTGCCATTGCTCGTACCTTAGCAATGGAACCAGAAATCATTCTTTTTGATGAACCTACCTCTGCTTTAGATCCAACGATGGTTGGTGAAGTTCTATCTGTAATCAAACGACTTGCCCAAGAAGGAATGACGATGTTAATTGTGACGCATGAAATGCAATTTGCCAAACAAATATCCAATCGCATCTTCTTTTTAGATCAAGGCGTCATTTATGAAGAAGGAAGTGTAGAAGAAATTTTTGAACATCCCAAAAAAGAAGGTACACGGCGTTTCATTCATGGACTTTCGCTAATGAGTAAAACATTGCGAAAAAATACCTTTGATTATCTTGGATTTATGAGTGAAGTGAATGAATTTGCCTTAAAGAAATTGATGCCTTTAAAGATATATAATGAAATTCAAAAGGCGATTGATGAAGTTTACTTAAAATATATTTTACCAAGTTTAAAGGATTCAATGGATGTTTCTTTTCGTTTAGAATATTCGGAACGCGATGAGCGATGTGATTTATATTTTCAATGGAAAGATTCAAACTTTCAAAGCATTTTTGAAAAGGAAACAAAACAAAAACTACAAGAAATCATTGATTTCAATTATAGAAATGAATTTGAAGATAATGAAATTTTGATTCAAATTCAGAATGAAGGAGGAAAATTATGAATGAATTCACCAATGAAAAATCCACATGGAAAACAAAATTTAGAGCCTTAGGACCAGGAATTTTAATGGCATCGGCAGCAGTTGGAGGATCACATATTGTTTCATCTGCACAAGCTGGTGCAATCTATGGATGGCAATTGGCTTTGATGATTGTTTTAATCAATGTCTTTAAGTATCCATTCTTTCGTTTCGGTTCACAATATACAATGGAAAATGATAAAAGTTTAATTGAAGGATATGCCGAAAAAGGAAAAGCTTGGTTAATGATTTTCTTTGTATTGAATGTCTTTTCAGCCATTGTGAATACAGCTGGGGTTGGTATTTTATGTGCAGCTATACTATACAATATTGCACCCAATGGTTTTGGTTTATCGATTTCACAATTGACGACAATTATTATTGTTCTAATTTGGGCTATGCTTTTAATTGGTGGATATAAATTCTTAGATCATTTAGCGAAATGGGTTATGACGGCGCTTACGATTGCGACTGTTTTAGCGGTTGTGATTGCCTTATTTAAGCATCGTGAATATGCGCCAAACTTTGAAGCACCAACGCCATGGTGTATGTCTGCTTTACCTTTTATTGTTTCATTGATGGGATGGATGCCTTGTCCAATTGAAATTTCAGCAATCAATTCGATGTGGCAAGTCGAAAAGCGTAAACAAGTTAAGATGTCTTTAGAAGATGCGATGTTTGATTTCAATGTAGGATACATTGGAACGGCTATTTTAGCTTTGATTTTCTGTGCTTTAGGGGCTTTGATTCAATTTGGTTCAGGTGAAGAAGTATTAAGTGCATCAGCTGCTTATATTGCACAATTTGTGAGTATGTATGCTTCGGTATTTGGCAATTGGTCTCGTTTGTTGATTACCTTTATTGCATTTTTATGTATTTTTGGAACAGTTATTACCGTTATTGATGGCTATTCACGTGCCAATGATGAAGCCCTTCGCTTACTACTAGGAAAGAAGGAATCGAATCATAAAGCACTTTCGATTTGGATTTCATTGACTTCAATCATTGGCTTGGTTATCGTTTATTTATTTTCGGGAAATGTAGCTACAATGTTACGTTTTGCCATGATTGCTTCTTTTATTACAACCCCATTCTTTGCCTTTTTAAATTATTCCTTGGTCAATACAAAGGAACATCAAGTAAAACCTTGGTTAAAAGGACTATCAATTCTTGGATTGATTTATCTCTTTGGTTTTGCGATTTTCTTTGTACTTGCATGGTTAACAGGAAATGTATAGAAAAAGATGCCCATACAATTTGTATGGGCATTTTCATAAAAAAAGGATTGAATGGCTCAATATTCAATCCTTGCATGAAAAACAGAAAGGAGGTAAATCGATTGAGAAAGATACATTCTGTTTTCCATTTCTATTATGGCGCTATTTTAATCAATTCGATTTTATTAAACTATTGAATATTGTCATTTGTTGAAATGACAAATGTAAGTAATCGTTATATATACAAGTGTAAATTTTTATTCTTTTCTAAATGCTTTTTTAAATCATCGATAAATAAAGAAACCGCTTTATTTTCAATACCAACTTTTTGTAGCGTATAGATAATGCGTTTAGGTGGTCCATCTTGAACAGGAATTCGATGAACATCCTTTATTTGTTGAGCAATACTGGAAGGAATAATTGCCCAATAGTCTTCGAAGGATAAAAAGGACTCAAGTAAGGACATTTGATCCAAATTGACACCAAAGTTTGTATTGGATTGGAACCAATAGGCATGCCATGAATTAAATTCAGGGGACCATGGGATATAAATTTCTTTCTCAATGTTTAAAGAGGAAGGATGAATCATTTCTTGTTTTTTTTCTTTTGTGACATAGGTCCATTCTTCTTCATATAGAGGTGTAGTTTGAACATCCTTTAAATACATAGCATCCGATATAATTGCGAGATCACATTCTTTATTTAAAACTTGTTGATAAGCTTCTTTAGAATGACAATGATTAAAAAAAAGACGAATGTCTTTGTGCTCAATCGAAAATTGATGAAGAATGTTGGATAAGAGATAATTTGATACACTTCCAATGGATGAAATTCTTAAAGATTCTTTGGTTTCCGTATCTTTAATCTTTTTTGCTTTTTGAATATTTTCAAAGATTTCCCGTGCAATGGGATAAAATAGCTTACCTTGTTCGGTTAGTTCAATCCTTTTTTTTCCTTTATTTCGTTTAAATAGTGTATATCCGAGTTGTTTTTCTAGATTTTGAATTCTCCGTGTCATTCCGGGTTGAGAAATGTACATTTTTTCTGCGGCTTTTGATACGGTTCCTGTTTCAATAATGGTAAAAAAAGCTTCGAGTTCTTGTTGCATAGAGACTCCTTTAAATATAACAGATCGTTATAAATTAAATTTGATATATCTATTTTACAATATATTTTGATACTCGTATAGTTTAAACATGACAGATTTAACACAGGGAAATATTAAAAAACAATTCTTATTTTTATCAATTCCTTTAATTATTGGTGATTTTTTACAACAGCTCTACAATATGGTGGATAGCTTGATTGCGGGTTGGATGATTAATGAAAATGCTTTTACTGCAATTGGGGTTGCTGGAAGCATTATGAATCTATTTATATTTATTATCAATGGAAGTTGTAATGGTATTACGATATTATATTCGCAATATTTTGGTCAAAAGGATATGGATCGGCTTCAAAAGGAAACCTTTGTTTCGATTGTTTTTGGATTAGGACTTTCACTTATATTAACGATTATTGGTTTAATTTTTTTAAAACCAATTTTAGTTTTATTACATACACCTTTATTGATACAAGAGGATGTATATCACTATTTGTGGGTTATTGATTGTTTTTTATTTGTGACCTTCTTTTATAATTGGGCAAGTAGTGTTTTAAGAGCTTTTGGAGATTCGAAAGCGGCTCTATATTTTTTAATGGTTTCGGTTGGAATTAATGTTGTATTGGATGTTCTTTTTGTATCTTTATACGCAACGGTTGTGAGTCTTGCATATGCGACCATTTTAGCACAAGGCATTTCCTCTTTATTGAGTGTATTCTATTTATATAAAAAGTATCCTTTTATCCTTTTTCATCGAAATCAATTGAAGAATTTAAAACGTATGTTTTCAAGAACGATTCAATATGGATTAGTTTCAGCAATGCATCAATCCAGTTTGTTTATTGGTAAGCTTTTGATTCAAGGTGCAATTAATACTTGTGATTTTTCGATTGTTACGGCTTATGCGATTACGACACGAATCGAAACTTTGATCAATTCCTTTGGAAATAGTGGCTCTCAAGCAATCTCTATTTTAGTCGGACAAAATTATGGGGCAGGGAATAAAAAACGAATCAAGGATTCCTTATTTACTGGTGGTAAATTGATGGCTTTGATCTGTGCTGTTGGTTCTGTTTTGATGGTTATTTTCTGTAAACCGTTGACTTCTTTATTTGTTTCCTTGGATTCGACAAAGGTTGTAAGTCAAACCTTCGATTATATTGTGATTGTTGCGCTCTTTTATGAATTCTGTTTTATTGGCTATGCTTTTGTAGGTTATTTTAAAGGCTTAGGAATGGTCAATGTGCCTGTGATTGGAACAACAATGCATGTGATTTTACGTGTGATTCTCTCTTTTGTCTTTGTCCAAAAATTTGGCTTGATTGCGGTTGCTTTGGCAACTGGAATTGGATGGGCTTGTTTAAACGTATATCAAGTAATCGTTTATAAAAAACGTTCCGTCATATAAAAAACCGAAAGCTCTTAACTTTCGGTTTTTCTTAAGATATCAACAGTATGTGAACTAGCGCCAATTAAATCTTGTCTTTGACAAGTGGCAAGATGATAGTTCATAAAGGTTTCAAAGGTTTTTTCATCCATTTGATTTAAAATGGGACGCATATAATCGGCCGGACCATCAGCGGCAATGATTTCAATTCGATCCAATTGAACTTCTTTATTGAGTTCATTGATTTGTTCCAAACGGGTATAACTATAAAGATCATTAATCGTCGTTTTTACTTGAAAGCTTTTATCTACTTTTCCTTGTTCGATGGACTCTAAAATATGATTGTCACGAAAACCATGAACAAGGATGCTATATTCATTCATGACATAGGCAACGAAAATGATTCCGTTGATTTTGGTTACACGCTTAGCTTCGGATAGGGCCTTGATTTTATCTTCTTTGGTGAATAGATGATACATCGGACCAAAAAGAAGGGTGCAATCAAAATGATTGTCTGGATAACGGCTCAAATCTAAGGCACTGCCTTGATAGGCTTTTACCTTACTTTTTTTGGCTTTTAACATGCCTAAATTATATTTTACAAGCTCAATTGCTTCAACGGTATAGCCTTCTTCGGATAAAGGAACGCAATAGCGTCCGGTTCCAGCTCCAATATCTAAAATGGAATCCCCTTCTTTTAAATATTTATGGATATAGGTCATGCTTGTTCGATATTCGACTTGACCATGTCTAGAAAGTAACCTTTTCTCTTCACAAAATTTACCGTAATACGTTTCTAATTCGTTCATAAGCTCTCCTTGTATTCGTTAGAATGGTATCGATTTTTGTTAAGACTGTCAATGAAAGGCTTCGACAAGAAAAAATGACTATGTTAGAATTTTTTAGTTAGAAATTAAAAAAAATAATGAAAGGGATTTGTTATGAAAGATACAATTCAGCTGAGTGATCATTTTACTCATCGTCGCTTGTTGCGATTTACGCTTCCATCGATGTTAATGATGGTTTTAACTTCCATTTATGGGATTGTGGATGGCTTTTTTGTTTCGAATTTTGTCGGGAAAAATGCGTTTGCGGCGGTGAATTTTATCATGCCTTTTTTAATGATTGTAGGTTCTTTAGGTTTTATGTTTGGTTCTGGAGGAAGTGCATATATTGGTAAGACCTTGGGAGAGAAAAAACAAGAAAAAGCGAATGAAGTCTTTTCCTTGTTGATTCTTACAACGATTGTCTGTGGTATTTTGATTGCCTTTGTGAGTATTTGTTTGATCCGCCCGATTGCTTTATTTCTTGGGGCAAATCAAGTATTACTTGAAGATTGTGTACAATATGGAAGGATTATTTTATTATCTTTGCCGTTTTTAATGCTTCAATATGCCTTTTCAACATTGGTTGTAACGGCGGAAAAACCGAAGCTGGGTCTTTTGATTACAATTGTTTCCGGCTTGATCAATATCTTTGGGGATGCCTTATTTATGGCCGTTTTTCATTGGGGCGTGATTGGTGCAGCCTGTGCGACGGCTTTAGGACAAGTCCTTGGTGGTATGGTTCCTTTGGTTTACTTTTCGAAGAAGAATTCCAGTCAATTGCATTTTACAAAACCAAAATGGAATGGGTTCGCTTTGCTTAAAATTGCGACCAATGGTTCTAGTGAGTTAATGAGTAATTTATCAGCTTCGATTGTTGGTATGTTATATAATCATCAATTAATGAAATATGCAGGTGCCAATGGAGTTGCTGCATATGGAACCTTAATGTATGTGAATTTTATCTTCTTAGCTATTTTTATGGGCTATTCAATGGGTGTAGCACCGGTGATTAGTTATCATTATGGGGCACAAAATCGTACAGAGATAAAAAGTTTATTAAAAAAATGTTTACAAATCATTGCTTGTTTATCAATTTTAATGGTTCTTTTATCCGAAAGTTTGGCAACAAATATGGCAAAAATCTTTGTGGGTTATGATGCAGCTTTATTAAAAATGACGGTTCATGCTTTTCATATTTATAGTCTTTCCTTCTTGTTTTCAGGGACTTCTATTTTTGTTTCGGGCTTTTTTACCGCTTTAAATGATGGTTTGACTTCTGCTTTAATTTCTTTTTTAAGAACTTTAGTATTTGAAAGTTTATCTGTATTATGTGTTCCGCTTCTTTTTGGTTTAGATGGAATTTGGTTTTCGGTTGTCATTGCCGAATCGATTGCGATTATCTTATCGAACTTCTTTCTTTATAAAAAAAGAGAACAATATCTTTATTGAGACAGGATAACCTGTCTTTTTTGATTCTCTTTTGTTTCAAAAAGTATGAATTGAAAAGACAAAGAAAAACAATAAAAAGAAAGAAAAAAGAATAAATTTAGCTTAGAAAGAATTGTATCTTATTTTGGTTTTTTTTAAGATGAAATCAATAAAGGAGAGATGAGATGGAACGAATTCAAATATTAAAAGAACGCATGTTAAATGCCGATCGTTATGTCAGTATTGAACAAGCCTTAATTATAACCAATACATATAAAGCGCATGAAAAGGATTCGATTCAAGTAAAGCGTGCCTATTCTTTATATAATGCCTTAAATGAAATAGAAATAGGTATAGAACCCGAAGAATTAATTGTAGGAAATCGCACAAAAGGAGTACGTTATGGTGTTGTATTCCCCGAAAGTGGGATTTCTTGGGTCGATCGCGAATTTGAAAGCATTCCAACGCGTCCACAAGATCGTTTTCTTGTCCGAAATGAAGATATTGAAAGCTTTCGAAAGGAAATCGTTCCATATTGGAAGAAAAAGAGTTTAGAGGATGTAATTGATCAACGCTTTGGAAAAGAAATTGCTGAGATTAAAAAGGTAGTTAAAATAAACCAAACGGATCATGCGCAAGGTCATATTTGTCCCAATGTAAAGGAATGGTTGGAGATGGGACCCAATGGCTTGATTCAAAAAGCCCAAGAAAAATTGAAGGATGCCAATCCGAATCAAAAAGAATTTTATGATTGTGTTATTTTAGTGATGCATGGTGTTCAAAATTTTATGCAACGCTATGCCGATCTTTTGGAAGTTAAGGCAAAGGGAAATGAAAAATATGCTCGTTCGATGCGTGAGGTTGCACAAATTTGTCGAGATCTTCAAAAAAGAGAAGCCCAAAGTTTTCATGAAGCAGTGCAATCTATGTGGTTTTTATTTGTTGTGTTACATATGGAATCAAATGCATCCAGTTTTTCACCGGGACGATTGGATCAAATTCTCTATCCATATTATAAAAAGGATATCGAAGAAGGCGTTTTAAATAAAGAGCAAGTACAAGAAATCATTGCATGCCTTTGGCTGAAATTTAACCAGATTGTCTATTTACGCAATAAAAATAGTGCAAAGTATTTTGCTGGTTTTCCAATTGGATTTAATGTAGCTGTTGGCGGACAAAACGAAAAGGGAGAAGATGCGACCAATGAATTGAGTCACTTATTTATTTCAGTTCAAGAGGATATTGGTTTACCTCAACCTAATTTATCGGTTCGTCTTCATAAAAAGAGTGATGAAAAATTATTGAGACATGCGGTTGAATGTGTATCAAAAGGAAGTGGAATGCCCCAATTCTTTAATGATCAGGCGATTATTGAAGAAATGGAAAAATTAGGTGTTTCGCATAAAGATGCTATGGATTATGCGATTGTTGGTTGTGTGGAATTGACAACGCAAGGAAATAATTTAGGGTGGTCGGATGCGGCTATGTTCAATATGAATAAAGTACTTGAATGTACTTTGAATCATGGAAATTGTTTGATTAGCAAAAAACAATTGGCCCCCGATTATGGTTCTTTATCAAGTTATCAAAGCTTTGAAGAATTAGAAGAAGCATATCAAAAGACTTTAGATTATTTTATTGAAAAAATGATACCTTGTTGTGAGCAAGTCGAGCAAGCTCATATGGATATTTTGCCAACACCTTTTTTAAGTGCAGTTATTGATGATTGTATGGATCAAGGTTTAGATGTAACACGAGGCGGTGCACATTATAATCTTTCGGGTATTCAAATGATTCAGGTAGCGAATGTAGCTGATTCACTCGCTGCTATTAAAAAAATGGTCTATGAAGAAAAGCGAATTCAAGCAGCTGATTTAGAAAGAGCGCTACAAAATAATTTTGAAGGCGATGAAATAATGCGACAAACTTTAATTCATCGTGTGCCAAAATATGGAAATGATGTCGATTGGGTGGACCAATTAGGTGCAAAGTGGGCATTGTACTTCCGTAAACAATTGACAAAATATACCAATTTAAGAAATGGTCCTTATCATACCGGAATGTATACAGTCAGTGCCCATGTTCCGATGGGACAAAATGTAGGTGCAAGTGCCGATGGAAGATTGTCTCAAGAACCTTTAGCAGATGGTGGATTATCCGCAGTCTATGGTCGAGATTTACAAGGACCAACAGCCGTTTTAAAATCAGTTTCAAAAATTGCGAATTGTTGTACTAGCAATGGTGGTTTATTAAATATGAAATTTTTGCCAGACTTCTTTAAAACCGAAGCAGGAATTCAAAAATTTTGTCATTTCTTACGGACTTTTGTGGACTTGGAAGTCCCACATATTCAATTTAATGTGGTTTCTAAAGAAAATCTATTAGAAGCGCAAAAGCATCCGGAACAATATCGATCCTTAACGGTTCGGGTTGCAGGATATACTGCTTACTTTACTGAATTGGCTGGAGATTTACAAAATGAAATTATCGCAAGAACAACTTATGAAAACATCTAAGGGGTTTATATTTGATATCAAACGATTCGCAATCCATGATGGGCAAGGGATTCGAACAACAATCTTTTTGAAGGGATGCCCTTTAAAATGTCGATGGTGTCAAAATCCGGAAGGTTTGAATCCGAAGCCTCAAATCATCTATTTAGAAAATCAATGT
Source organism: Bacteroidaceae bacterium (assembly GCA_963596085.1). Lineage (GTDB taxonomy): Bacteria > Bacillota_I > Bacilli_A > Erysipelotrichales > Erysipelotrichaceae > Absicoccus. Next base: position 21,468 of record CAVBLW010000050.1, read on the forward strand.
ATGCATTGTGGATCGTGTGTTCATCAGTCAAAAGAAGGTGGCGTTCGATTAGAAAAGGGGAAAATTGTTCTTGATCGAAAAAAGGATGAAGATTGGAATAAGCTGGTTGATCTTTGTCCAACAACCGCATTGCGATATGATGCAAAAGAATATCAAATTGAACAAGTACTCAAAGAAATAGAAAAGGATCAAGCTTTCTTTAAATATGGAGGAGGTATAACCATTAGTGGTGGTGAACCTTTTTATCAAGTGGATTTTCTAGAAGTTCTATTAAAAAGGATAAAAGAAAAAGAGATCCATACAGCAATAGAGACAACTCTTTTCACAAAAACAGAAAATGTAAAAAGAGTATTACCTTATTTGGATCAAATATATTGTGATTGTAAATTCTATAAAGAGAGTGAACATCAAAAGTATACTTCAGTTTCAAATGAAATGATTTTAAAGAATATTGAATATTTATTGCGTAGTGATAAAAAAGATTATGTCACAGTTCGCATCCCTTTGATCCCAACAATGACGGCAAAAAAAGATAATCTGAAAGAAATCAGTCAGTTTTTAGTTCAAATGAATCCAGAAGTAAAAGTTGAATTATTAAATTATAATCCACTCGCAAAAGCAAAATATGCTTATTTAGATTTAGATTATTGTTTTGAAGAAAATCCCAAACTATATCGTAAAGAAGAAATGAATGTTTTTTATCAGATTCTAAAAGAAAATGGAATTAAAAATATAATTCAAGAATAGATTTCGAGCTTCTCAAAAAGGGAAGCTTTTTTCTATGGAAATCCCTA
>CAVBLW010000051.1:0-44756 GCA_963596085.1 Bacteroidaceae bacterium
GTTTCTTGAACATTAATCAAATAGATATAATCTTTTATAAAATTCCTTTTATTTTTCTGCAAACATTTTCTTTTTATGCTATATTTTTAGTTACAGAAAAGAGAGAATTATGATGAAAAAGATAAAGGGGAATATAAAAATAAAAACACCCTATAAAGGTGTTTTTATTGTTTTAATTTTATTACTATGTGCCTTTTTTTTACGTTCTGTGTTACGTTCTGATCAATCTTTAGATGGTCAGAAGTACATAAAAAAATTAGAAGCTGAAAATATTACTTCTGTTAAATCTAAAGTTATGAAAAAAAAGGTTTCTTTGCGTAAACAAGCGATTGAAGATGGTAAGTTAGATGTTTATAGTCTATTTGAGGATTATGTATTTTTAGGCGATTCTCGTGTTATGGGATATAAAAACTACAATTTACTGGATTCAACACGAGTAATGGCTGATACAGGGGCAAATATTCAATTTGTTGATCAACATTTAGATGAAATTAAAAATTTACAACCTTCTTGTGTGATCTTATCTTATGGGGTTAATGATATGGGTCTTGATTTAAATAGCAGTGAAGGTGGATACGGAGCACTTTATGAAAAAGAAGTGAATAAAATTTTAGAGGTTGATCCTGATGCAAAAATTTATGTTTGTTCAATTATTCCATGTACTCCTGCTACTTTAGAAGAAAGTCCTCGTTGGGCAAATACATCGAAGTATAATGCTCAACTAAAAAAAATATGTAAGAAGAATAATTGGACCTATATTGATTGTACAAGTTTGGCTGATGGTGGTAATGCAGCAATTTATCAAGATGATGGAATTCACTTCTTATCAACTTTTTATAAGGATTGGGCCAATACCATCACTTCAGCAATTATGGAGGATGAGGAGTAGCTATGAAAAAGGGATGGATTGCTCAAGGAATTGTTTTTCTTTGCATGCTAATTTTTATCGGGAGTTTTTTGCGTGTTCCTTCCAATAGTAAAACACCTTTTGGAACTGTGGTTACTGACAGTACAAAAACTTTAAGTTTAGATGATTATACTTTAGAGGATAATCGAGGGATTCGACGGTTTTTAGGAATTGATCCAAGTACTTATCAAGCAATCACTTATTATAAAAATAATGATGATATGCAAGCAAGCGAAATTGTGGTTGTACAATTTAAAGACAATAATCAATCTTCCTCATTTGAAGAAGCTATGAATAAAAGAATTGAAAATCAAAACAATATTTATGCGAGCTATTTACCAAAACAAGCAACCTTAGTTAAAAATGCAGTAATTTATACGCAAGCTAATTATGGAATTTATGTCGTTAATCAAAATACCGATGCTATTTTATCTTCGTTTAAAGAATCATTAAAGAAAGGAGAATCAAAATGACATTTTCAAGTTTGATTTTCCTCTTTGGATTTTTACCTATTGGAATTGTTTTATATCATTTGATTCCAATCAATAAAGTAAAAAATATTGTTTTACTCATACTTAGTTTTTTATTTTATGCTTGGGATTCTCCCATTTATTTAGTTTTATTGATTTTATCGATATTTTGGATTTACTTTGCATCTTTTAATATTGAAAAGTCTCAAAATGAAAAGATGAAAAAACGCATCTTTTGGTTTTCGGTTGGCGTTGAATTATTTATTTTAGGCTTCTTTAAATATGTGAATTTCTTAATTGATATTTTGAATACAGTCTTTTCTATTCAACATCTTAATTTATCTTTACCAGTTGGTTTATCGTTCTTTACTTTCAGTGCAATTTCTTATTTAGCCGATGTTTATATGAATAAAACAACATCGCAAAAAAGCATATTAAATCTATCGCTTTATATTGCATATTTTGGAAAAGTAAGTATGGGGCCAATTGTACAATATCATCAAATGGAAGAACAATTGGCTTTACGAAAAGTTAGTCGATTGGATATTCAAGAAGGTATTTATTTATTCTTAAAAGGTTTATTTAAAAAAGTATTATTTGCAGATCGAATGGCACTCTTGTTTTCTGCTTTACAAAGTAATACAACAGTCTTGGGAACTTGGTTGTATGCTTTAAGTTATATGTTACAACTTTATTTTGATTTTTCTGGTTATAGCGATATGGCAATTGGATTGTCACGTTTGTTTGGTTTTCATTTTGAAGCAAACTTTGATCATCCTTATTCTGCAATTAGTGTTCAAGATTTTTGGCGCCGTTGGCATATTTCTTTGTCACGATGGTTTAGAGATTATGTTTATATTCCATTAGGTGGAAATCGTGTATCTAATAAGAAATACATTCGAAATATTTTTGTGGTATGGTTTCTAACTGGATTATGGCATGGAGCCAATTGGACCTTCATTATTTGGGGACTTTATTATGGATGTTTATTATTGATTGAACGTTTTGTTTTAAAGGATCGTTTAAGTAAACTACCAAAATTCATTCAACATCTTTATGCTTTATTTCTTGTTTATATCGGTTGGATTTTCTTTATGAGTAGTGATATTTTGACTGCACTTTCGACCATTGGACGACTCTTTGGCGTTGGTGCAAGTGGTTTGGTCAACTCGTGGGTTTTCTTCTATTTAAAAAACTATTTCTGGTTATTGGTCTTTGGTATTTTCTTATCAGGAAACAATTATCGTTTTGTCCAAAGAGCAAATTATATTTTATTTAAAAAGAAATCTGCTTATGTAAGCACCTTTGTTTACATTTTCTTATTGATTGTGAGTATTTCTTTTATTGTTTCAAGTACCTTTCAATCATTTTTATACTTTGCGTTTTAGAAAGGAAGGGCATTATGCATAAACAATCGGAAAAAATGAAAAAATATATTGCTCGTTTCTTTCTTGTTGCAATCGTTTTAGCCTTGGTTTTTAATGTTTTTATACCAGATAAAGAAATGTCTGATTTAGAGAATCGTTCTTTAGCTCAATTTCCAAGCCAAATTGATTCGGATTTTGGAAAGAATTTACAAAGCTATTATTCAGATCAATTTGTGGGAAGAAATACCTTTATTCATTTAAACTATTTGGTTCAAAAGGCATCTGGTGTTTCTAAGATTCAAGGTGTTTATTTAGGAAAGAATCAGTTAATTGAAGATTGCGCACAAGTGAATAGTGAACAAGAAGCAAGAAATATTACTGCAATTAATGCATTTGCGCAAAAACATAAAGATTTGAATGTTCAATTTATGTTGGTACCGAATGCGATTAGTATACAAAAAGATAAACTTCCTTTATTTGCGGGTGAGTCAGAACAAAATAGTCAAATGGATACCATTTATAATTCTTTAGATTCAAGTATTAATCAAGTAGATATCCGTAAACGTTTGACTAAACATGCAGATGAGTATTTGTATTATAAAACAGATCACCACTGGACAAGTTTAGGAGCTTATTATGGAGCTAAAGCTCTAAATTCGGATATTGATTTAGCAAATTATAATAAAATGTGTGTTTCAAATACATTTAAAGGATCGCTAGAAAGTAAAACCGGTTCGCTTTTATTAAAAGATCAAATTGATATCTATGCACCTGCAAATATAGATTATATCGTCACTTATAATTCAAGTAAGAAGACAACACGTTCTATTTATCAATCGAAAGCTTTAAGTCAAAAAGACCAATATCAAGTATTCTTTGGTGGAAATGAAGGTATGATTAATATTGGAGTTGATAATGATTCAGATAAGAACTTATTAATTATTAAAGATTCTTATGCGAATGAAATTATTCAATTTTTATTACCTTATTATTCATCAATTACAATTATTGATCCAAGATATTATTTTGATGATATTGAAAAACAATTAACTCGAGATTTAACAACGGATATTTTATTCTTGTATAATTCCAATACATTTGTCGAAGATACATCTTTAGCAGATTGTATTGGTTCATAAAATCACTCATTCTTTGAGTGATTTTTTTATGAAAGATAGGTGAGTTAGTGATAGTATATGTTTATTGGAGAGAGGACATTAAAATGAAAAAAACACAAATTATTGGAACAATTGTTTCTGCGAGTGCTCCTTTATTCATTTATGGGGCTGTATCTAATCATATTTATGCAGAAGAAGTTAATCCAAATTCAACCATTCAAACAGAAGAAATCACAACAATAAAAGAAGATCATACGATTTCTTCGAAAGTAGAAAATGGAACGACTCAACAAGAGAGTACAATCGAAGATTCTACAACTGAAATAACTGAAAACATAAGTGAAAAGAAGGACAATACAAATAAATTAAATGAAACTTCTGCTTCTTTAACTTCTGCTTATTCAGGAACAAGTAATTCATCAAATTCACAAGCTACATATGCGAATGTGAGCTATCAAGTGCATGTTCAAGATTATGGATGGATGAGTTCTTCTAGTAATGGAGAGCAAGCAGGGACAACAGGACAATCAAAGCGTTTAGAAGGAATTATAGTGAATGTTGATTCCAATCTTTCGGGAAGTATTGAGTATTCGGCACATATTCAGGATATTGGGTGGCAAGAATGGAAATCTGCTGGCCAACTTGCAGGTACGACAGGACAAGGAAAAAGAATTGAAGCCATTCGTTTCCGCTTAACAGGAGAGTTAGCAAAAACTTATCATATTAATTATCAAAGTTATATTCAAAATCATGGTTGGCTATTAGCAACAATGGATGGTGGATATAGTGGTTCACAAGGGTTAGGTTTAAGAATTGAGGCAATACGTTTATGGATTTCAACTGGTGGTGCAACAGCAGGTGGAAGCTTTATTTGTCCGAATATTCAATATAAAACGCATGTTCAAGATATCGGATGGCAAAGTACAAAAAATGATGGAAATACGGCTGGCACAACCGGACAAGGCAAACGTGTAGAGGCTCTATCTATTTCTTTATCTAATCCAGAATTATCTGGAAATATTGAGTATAGAACACACATTCAAAATATTGGTTGGGAGAATACTTGGCATAAAAATGGTGAGGTATCTGGTACAATCGGACAGTCCTTACGTGTAGAAGCACTACAAATTCGACTTAGTGGAAATATTTCAAATCGTTACGATGTAGCTTATCGTGTGCATGTACAAGATTATGGCTGGTTAGGCTGGGCCTTGAATGGGGCTATGACTGGATCAAGTGAACTTTCAAAAAGGATTGAAGCCATTGAAATTAAATTGATTGAAAAAGGAACAATTTTTAGTTCGACTCGAATGAATTATGTGGATAAATTGAATAACTATTATATTTCTGGCAACATTGATCCAGTATGGACACAAACATCATCTGGAAAATGGAAATATACAGGTTCTTCCACAATGACAGATTCTTGGGTTGTTGTAGGAAATACAAAAGCATATCGATTAAATTCAGATGGAACAATGGTAAAAACTTCAACACAAACTCCGGCGATGTATGAGAGTGATTGTTTATCTGTAAGTACAGTTTTAGCGAATAAAAGTTATTATTTAAATAAAAATATTCAGATTATTGGCCGTACAGGTCAAAATAATCAAGTAGATAGTCAAGGAATATATAGACCTACAATTTGGAGCGGTACATCGAATGAATTTATATTACTAAGTAAAAATAATAAAGCGCCCATTGGATATATGAAGACATTTTTAATTTCTGGAAAATTTAAATATGAGAATGGCGATTATGTATTAGATGCAGACTCTATTACAGTTGTAAAATCATCATTAGGTTATGCATTCTTTCCTTCACAAATCGGATCAGAACACAAATTAGTATTACAAATCTAATGATTAAATTGGGAGTATTAAAATGATATTAAAAAAAAATAAAATTCTTTATAGTTTAGCATTTGGCTTTTTCTTATTAGGTGTATCACATTTTACGATTGAAGCCCAAGCACAAGAATTTGAACCATTAGAACAAGTTCAAACTATTGGAAATCAAGAAGATCTATCTTTAACTTCTGAAACGAATAATTCTACAACTGAATCGAATGATGATACAAAAGATGCATTGGTATCTTATGAGACTCACGTCCAAGATATTGGATGGCAAGGTGAAAAACAAGAAGGTGAAGTAGCTGGAACAACGGGACAAAGTAAACGTGTCGAAGCAATTCAAATTCAACTTGAAAACCCATCCTATGAAGGACAAATTAATTATCAAACACATGTTCAAAATATTGGATGGCAGTCTGCTGTAAGTGATGGACAAATTGCAGGTACAACTGGGCAATCTTATCGATTAGAAGCGATTCGCATTTGGTTAAGTGGCGATATTTCGAATTATTATTCAGTTCAATATCGTGTACATATTCAGGATATTGGATGGCAAGATTGGGTTTGCGATGGTTTAACGGCTGGAACGACAGGACTATCAAAAAGAATCGAAGCTTTACAAATTCGTTTCATTCGATTTGCAGAAGCGGATCCAGAAATTCAATATCAACCGCATCAACAAGATGTAGGATGGAAACAATATGCTTCAAATGGCGATGTTGCTGGTAGTACAGGACAATCAAAACAATTAGAAGCGATTCGTATCAATTTAAATCAATCGAAATATTCTGGTGATGTGCTCTATCAAGTTCATGTTCAAGACATTGGATGGCAAGATTGGAAACAAAATGGAGCGATAGCTGGAACAACGGGTCAATCAAAAGGTTTACAAGCAATTCGTATTTTATTAAATGGGGATCTTTCTGATCAATATTCTGTTTATTATCGTGTACATTCAAGTGCTTATGGATGGCTTGATTGGGTTAAAGATGGCTTAATTGCTGGAACAACGGGTCTAAGTAAAGCGTTTGAAGCAATTCAAATTTTTATCGTTAATAAATTTGCTTCTGTTCAGTTAGATTCGGATAGTGAAGTGGCTTCGATTGTTGAAAAAATTGGATATGATAAAGGTTCAATCGTAACAGGTTGGAAATCAATTAATGGCAATTATTTTTATTTTGATGAAAATGGAAAACTTGCAATGAATCAAACGATTAATAAAGATGGACGTATTGGTTTTGTGAATTCTTATGGATGTTATATTCCTTCAAATAATGGAATTTATATGGAAGGAATTGATATTTCAGAACACAATGGAGACATTGATTTAACTCAATATACAAATAATTTTGTTATAATTCGCTTGGGATACTATTATGATTCCATTGATAAAAAAGCGATTCGTAATATTCAATTATGTGAACAATTAGGTATTCCTTATGGTGTTTATTTATATTCCTATGCAACCAATGTGAATGAAGCTGCACAAGAAGCGTATTTTACTTTGAACTTATTAAATCAATATTGTTCAAATGTCCGAGTTGGGGTTTGGTATGATATGGAAGATGCTGATAATTATAAAGCCAATCGAGGTGCTTTAGTGGGTTCTTTAATGACGGATATGTGTAATACTTATTGTAATATTATTCGAAATGCAGGTTATTTTACTGGGGTTTATTCGAGTTCTTGGTGGTTTAGTTATTATCTATCTGGTTTTAATTCAAGCTATGCAAAATGGGTTGCCAATTGGGGAACCAATGATGGAACACTTCAAACACGATATGATTCCTTAGGTGTTTTACATCAATATACATCAAAACCTTTAGATAAAAGTGTAATGTATGTTCCTTTAGATTATTTTAAACTTTAGAAGTTTGAGCTGTTTTTTTTAAGGCAGCTCTTTTTTTATGTTCAAAATTAAACTTCAATTTGACAGTTTTCACAAGTGATGGATATAATGCTTTTATGAGAAATAAAAATAAGAATATAAATCCAATAAAGAAAAATAAAAATCCAAATCGAAAAAGTCCTATAATACGTCTTATTTCAGTCTTAACCATTGTGATTGCAATCGCATTGATTTTAAAGGTCATTCATTTAAATATTTTGCCTTTATCCTTTGAAATACCGTTATTTGGGGCTATTTTATTGTTAGCTGTGATTCTATTTCTTTTCTATAATTTTACAGCGAAAATTAAGATTGCACGTATCTTTGGAGCATTCATGATTGTGGTTGTTACTTTGTCTTATGGACTTGGATATTATTATATTTATAAAACAATGGGAATGATTTCTTCTATTTCTGGAAGTTCTGGAAGTAGTGGAACAAGTTTAAGCTCTTTATCGGACGAAATGACGAATAACGTATCCGTTATTGTTATGAAATCATCTGATTTAAGTAGTTTAAGCGACTTATCTGGAAAAACAATTGGAACAACAAGTGAATTAGATAGTACTGCAACCGAGAAGTGTTTAGATGATATTAAACAAAGCATTTCATTTAATCAAGAAGATTATAGTTCTTATTATCAAGAGATGACTGCTTTATACAATGGAGATATTGACGCAGTAATTTTAAATGAATCCAGTCGTGGTTTAGTTTATGATATTGAAGAATTTGAAGATATTAGCCAAGCAACGAAATCAATTCATACAACTTCTTATAAATCAGAACGAACATTCTCAATCGTTGAATCACAACATCCTGTCGATGTCACAAAAGATAGTTTTACGATTTATTTTAGTGGGAATGATTCTTATGGTGGAATTCAAGAAACAGCACGTACGGATTCAAATATGTTAGTGACTGTGAATCCAAAAACACATCGTATCTTAATGACGAGTATTCCGCGTGATTATTATGTACCTTTTGCTTGTGCAGATGATGCTGCAGATGGCTGTCCGGATGGTCAAAAAGATAAGTTAACGCATACGGGATTGTATGGAATTCAAACGACTATTAATACTGTGGAAGAATTTATGGGAATCGACATTAATTATTATGTTCGAGTGAATTTCTCAAGTCTTGTTAATATCGTTGATGCCATTGGTGGTATTGATGTAACAGTTGGAAAAGGACTTGCGGTTGAACAATTCTACACAAATGGAACTGTTGGTGGTGTTGTTGAAGGAGAAAACCACTTAGATGGTGAAAAAGCCTTAGCTTATGCACGTGAGCGTTATTCTTATGAAAATGGTGATATGCAACGTGTAAAGAACCAGCAACAAGTTTTAAAGGCAATTATCAAAAAAGTGAAGTCACCAAGTATGTTATTAAATTATGTTGGCTTATTGGATGCAGTAGGTAGTGCAGTAGAAACCAATATGCCTTCGACTTCGATTACAGAATTTGTGAAATATCAATTTGCTTCCGGTGCAAATTGGAAATTTGAATCGTATCCAATGATTGGAAATACGGGTATGGAATATTCACCAAGCTTAGGAGATAATGCATCGGTTACTTATCAAGATAAAGGATGTATTAAAACAGCACGGGAAAAAATTGAAGCGATTATAGCTGGAGAAAAAGCGTCTTCAATTAAAGATCAAGCTCAAACAGAAGACAATGAAGAAGAAAGTTCTTCTTATAATCAATCACAAAGTGGAACAGGATCTTATAATGATTATACGCAATCAACGCAGACTTATGTTCCGGATTATTCTTATTCGACAGAAACTTATGATTCAAGTAGCACGCAAGATCAATCTTATGATCAAGAAGATTCAGCTTATCAAGAACAAAGTTCTTATGAGTAATTTCGGGCAATTTTAACATTGCCCGTTTTTTTTATGTAAAAAATATGATAGAGTATTTTTGTTTGTAAGCAAATTGTTAGATTAAACTTATATAGTTGTTGTGGAGGACTATTTATGAAAAAAAGTAAACAATATATTGTATTTTCTATACTTCTTTCCATTTTATTTGTGATTTCTACTGGACTTGCTCTTTATCAAGCTATTCGTCTAGAAGTCTTACCCAATGACTATCTTTTCTTTATTATTATAATTATTGTATTAATTGTATTTATTTGTTTATTATTGTTACATTATGTATCACAAAAAGTTATAACTCGTGCTTTATCTTCCTTTTTAGTTCTTGTTTTAAGTGTATTTATGTTTATAGGGAACGTTTATTTATCACGTACGAATGAATTTTTGCATTCTGTTACGGAAACTTCAGGAAAAGTGAAACATACCATTGGTATATATACACTTAAATCTTCAAAAGTTAAAAAAGTGAATAAGGTGAAAGGAAAGAAAGTTGGAACTTTAAAATCAATTGATACAACAGGTACAAAGAAAAGTTTAAAAGATTTAAAGAAAAATAACATTTCAATCGAACAAGTCAATTATGATAGTGTCCAAGCTTTAGTGAAAGCACTTTATGATCAAGAAGTAAGTGCAATTGTTTTAAATAAAAGTTATGAGGCCAATGTAACGGATTTTGAAGAATATCAAGATTTTTCAACGAAAACAAAAAGAATTTATAATACAGTCTATTATACGAATGATAAAACAGAATCTTTAGCAGTAAGTAATATTACTACGCATCCTTTTACAATTGAAATTAGTGGAAATGATGCCTATGGGGATTTAGAAGAAGATTCACGTTCGGATGTTAATATGCTTGTAACAGTGAATCCAAATACCTCAACGGTTTTATTGACAAGTATTCCAAGAGATTATTACATTCAATATGCATGTGAAGATGGAGAATGTGCTGTTGGTCAATTGGATAAATTAACACATACAGGAATGTCTGGGGTAGATACAACACGAGATACCTTATCTCAATTAATTGGTGTTGATATTAACTATATTTGTCGTATTAATTTTGATGGTGCTAAAAATATTGTTGATGCACTTGGTGGAGTTGATGTAAATGTGGGTGAAGGATTAGCAGTTGATGCATTTTATACCAATCCTGCCTATGGTGTACAAGAAGGATGGAACCATTTGGATGGACCTGCAGCTTTAGCTTTTGCACGTGAGCGATATGCTTATGAAGATGGAGATAAACAACGTGTGCGTAACCAACAAATTGTTTTAGAAGCACTTGTAAACAAAGTGATATCAACCAATGCGGTTGCTAATTATTCCAGTCTATTAGATGCTATGAAAGGTTGTTTTTCAACCAATATGAGTGATGAAGAAATTAAACAATTTATTAAATTTCAACTTCAAGCCAATCCGAACTGGAAGTTTGAAACCTATGTCTTAGATGGATATGGAGACCAACTCTATTGTGCCATGAGTGGACAAGATGCTTCTGTTTTAGTCCCAGATCAAAGATCGGTTGAAATTGCTTGTAAGAAAATTAAAGCAGTTTTAAGTGGTGAGTCATCTACAACAATTTCAGATGAATTAACCGGTACACAAACTATTCCAGATTATATGGAGTATGCGGTTAGTGTTGGTACAAAAGAAACCGTTAGTCAATAGAGAGCATTTGCTCTCTTTTTTCGTTTAATGACAAATAGTCTAATCTGTGTTAAAGTAAAGCTGTTTGAATTGAGGTACTTATGAATAAGAATAATGCAATTGAAGTTCGTAATATGTCGAAAAGCTTTAAAGTGAATAATGATAAAGCAAATACATTAAAAGAAAAATTGCTTTTTTGGAATCGTGGCGAAACAGAAATTCATGAAGTTTTAAAAGATATTAATATCAATATAAAAAAAGGGGAAACCGTTGCATTGATTGGAACCAATGGTTCAGGAAAATCAACTTTGTTAAAATTGATGACGCAAATTATTTTTCCAAATAAAGGAACAATAGAATTGGATGGAAAAGTTACATCTTTATTAGAATTAGGTGCAGGTTTTCATCCAGATTTTACTGGACGGGAAAACATTTATTTTAATGCTTCGATTTTTGGTTTAAATCGAAAAGAAATTGATAATCGTATACAGGACATTATTAATTTTTCAGAGTTAGGTGAATTTATTGATTCGCCAATTCGAACCTATTCTTCCGGAATGTATATGCGTTTAGCTTTTTCGGTAGCGATTAATGTGGATGCCGATATCTTGTTGATTGATGAAATTTTAGCGGTTGGTGATCAACATTTCCAAGATAAATGTTATGCCAAATTAGAAGAATTAAGAGATTCAGGAAAAACAATTGTGATCGTAACTCATAGTTTAGGTGTTGTAAAAGAATTATGTCATCGTGCGATTTGGATTTATAAAGGGGAATTCCGCTTAGATGGGGATCCGACTTATGTCATTGATGAATATTTAAAACAAGTGGCGATTGATCATCATGAAGAAGTAAAAAAACAAATTGATTCAGGACAAGTTCGAAAAACGGGTATTGTTTTTATTGATCAACCAAAAGATTTTGCGCGTTTAAAGAAAAGTGATAGTTTAACCTTCATGGGATGGGAAATTTCAAATACTGAAGATACAGAGCTTATTGTAAAAGTAGATGATCAAAAAATTGAAGGTATTCATCGTGAAAATCGTCAAGATGTTTATGATGCATATTATGAAGATTATGCAGGATTCTTAGATGTAGATACGATTGGATGGAGAGTTCAATTGAATCCAAATTCTTTTGATGAAGGTAGCCATGAACTGAAAGTTCAATGTATCGATTCAGAACAAAATATTTTATCAGAAAAATCTATTGATTTTATCTTAGAGTAAGGGAGGCTTTATGCAAGTATTTCGTAATATATATGCATATCGAGAACTTTTAAAAACGAATATAAAAAAAGATATTCGAGGAAAATATAAAGGATCTTTTTTAGGTGTCTTGTGGTCTTTTATCAATCCTTTATTACAAGTATTAGTCTATGCGATTGTCTTCCCTTTTTTAATGGGAACACGTGGGGTAACGACTGGCGATAATTATGTTGTTTATTTGATTACGGGTATTATTCCTTGGACATTATTTATTACAATTATTCAACAAGGAACAATTTGTATCAAAGCCAATGAGGGAATTATTAAAAAAGTTTATTTTCCAAGAGAAATCTTAGTGATTTCTCAAGCTTGCAGTGCTTTAGTAAATTTCTTTATTTCTTGTATTATAATTCTAGCTTTTTGTTTATTTTATGGAGTAGGCATTTCTTATCATTTAATTTTTATTCCTGTTTTAGCATTCATTCAAACCTTATTAAGTTTAGGCATCGCTTTTGCACTTTCGGCTATTAATGTCTATGTTCAAGATATTGAATATATTGTTGGATTTATTTTGAATATGGGTTTTTATGCGAGTCCGATTGTTTATCGAATTGAGATGTTTTCAAGCTCAAGTATTTTATATACTTTGATTCAATACAATCCCATTACAATGTTAATTCAAGCTTATCGTGAAGTTTTTGTTCAACATATTTTTCCTTCTGTTCAAACTGTAGGATTTTTATTAGTTATTGGAATTGTTGTTTTATTGATTGGTTTTGCGATTTTCAAAAAGTTAGAAAAAGGATTTGCAGAAGAATTGTAGAGAGGCAGTATGAAAGAGAATTTTAATATCGAAAGAACAGATGTTCACAAATTAAAAACAGATGATCATACAGCTCTTTTTATTAGTGGTTGGTCTTTAGATCTTTTGGATGATTCATCTGCTTTTATTCTTGAAGTGAATGGAAAGAGTGTTCCTTTTGAATTGAAGAAATTGGAACGTTCTGATATTTCAAAAAAATTTAATTTAAATCAAGCACAGGTTGGATTTGATTTAAGTGCTTCCGTACATGAAGAAGTCGAAAATATTCGTTTATTTATGAAAACAAATAAGAATAAAAAAGAGTATCTTTTTTTGAATGCAAGTCAACTTTCAAAGAAACAAAAAGAAGAATTCACCTATTCAATTGATAAGATAAAAAAGAATGAAAAAAAAGATCAAATTGAATTACAGGTTTTAGGTTGGGCTTTATATGATAAAGAGTTTATTGTTGACGTATCGGTTTGGAGTGGCTCTGAAAGAGTGAAAATTAATTTTCAAAGGATTAAACGAATGGATTTAGTTCAAGCACATTATGCTTATGGTCATGGTAAATATGCGGGTTTTGTATTGGATTTTGTTATGGATCCAAATAAAAAATATTGTTTAAAATTTGAAGCGCAAGGTCATGAAAAAACAGTACCACTAAAATCAAATAAGGGTTTGGTTTATAATACGAAGTCTTTCTTAAAAAAATTGAATAAAGACAATTTATCTGAAATGAAAGATTTTATTCGGGAATTTGGTGTAAAAGAATTTTTTCATACTTATTCATCGAATCAAAATGATACGCAATATCATCAATGGTTTTTAAAACAAAGAATTAAAAAAGCACAAATTGAAAAACAGAAACAAGTAATTTTATCTTATCAACCAAAAATTAGTATTATTGTAGCTACTTTTAATACGAGTGAAGAATTTTTAAATGATATGATTGAAAGTGTTTTAAATCAAAGTTATTCCAATTGGCAATTGTGTATTGCGGATGGTAGTGATACAAACTTTGTGATTGATTATCTTGAACAAAGATATACAAAGGAAGAAAGAATTGTCTGGAAAAAACTTGAGAAAAATTATGGCATTTCTGGAAACATGAATGGTGCTTTAGAACTTGTAGATGGAGATTATGTTGGACTCTATGATCATGATGACTTCTTAGAAGCGGATTGTTTATTTGAAGTTGTAAAATCTTTGCAGGAATTTAAATATGATATTGTTTATACCGATGAAGATAAATTCGATAATGATACAAAATTCTTTATTGATCCGAATTTTAAACCAGATTATAATGTCGACTTATTTAGATCACATAATTATATTACGCACTTTTTCTGTGTGAATAAAAAAATCATTGATGAAGTTGGCGGTATGCGAGCTGAATATGATGGCTCTCAAGATTATGATTTTATGTTCCGTTGTATTGAAAAAGCCAATGGTATTTATCATATTCCAAGAATTCTTTATCATTGGCGCATTCATCCCTTATCTACAGCAGGCAATCCAGAAAGTAAAATGTATTGTTATGAAGCTGGACAAAAAGCTATCCAAGCCCATTATGATCGATGTGGAATTCATGCCAAAGTAGAAATGATGCCAAAACCTTATTATGGTTTGTATCATACAACCTATAGTACGGAAGATAATCCAATGGTATCTGTAATTATTCCAAATATGAATCATAAAGATATTTTAAAAACATGTATTGATTCTTTATATGAAAAAAATACATATAAGAATTTTGAAGTGATTATTATTGAAAATAATAGTAATCAACAAGAAATATTTGATTATTATAAGGAATTAGAACAGACCCATAAGAATGTTCATGTTGTTTATTGGAAGGGAATCTTTAATTATTCCGCATTGAATAATTTTGGTGTGAAATATGCCAAAGGTGATTATTATCTCTTTTTAAATAATGATACAGAAGTGATTGAACCAAAGGCAATACAAGAAATGTTGGGTTGTTGCATGCGTCCAGAAGTAGGAATTGTTGGGGCAAAGTTATTGTATGAAGATGATACGGTTCAACATGCAGGGGTTGTCGTTGGATTTAATAATTATGCAGGCCATGTATTTACTGAAATTGATAAAGATGATTTAGGTTATATGATGCGACCAATTATTAATTGCGATTATTCGGCTGTTACAGCAGCTTGTATGATGGTAAAAAAATCCGTTTTTGAACAAGTACAAGGATTTGATGAACAATTTGAAGTTGCATGTAACGATGTAGACTTCTGTTTAAGAGTAAGAGAAATAGGGAAACTTGTAGTCTATAATGCGTTTGCCTTATGGCATCATTATGAATCAAAATCACGAGGTTACGAAAATTCAATTGGAAAAATACAACGTTTTGATAAGGAAATGACTAAATTTTATGAACGTTGGAAAACATTTATAGAAAAAGGGGATCCATACTATAATAAGAATTTCAAAATAGAATACGGACCTTTTAAATATACAAATGAATGATAAAGATAGGTGACTTTTATGGAAACGAACAAAGTGAATAAGAATTTAATCTATAAAGTAGAACAATATTTTTCAAATGAAGAAAATACCATATGTACTACAATCGGATATGCTTATACTTTGGATCAGTCGCCTATCTTTTTTCGTTTATTCGATTCGGAAGAGAATGAAATACAATTTGTGATGAATGCGATGGATCGCGGAGATCTTATACAAGAAGGTATTGTAAGTGAAGAATATCGAAAATGTGGTTTTAAACTTGTTTTTGAAAAAGAAAAATCCAAGAAATATTTTTTAGAAATTTCAAATGATAAGGAAATGGAGAAGCTTCAATTAAAGAAGCCAAACTTTTTCCATTTATTGCATAAGTATTTATTGGCATTAAATTTAAAAAATATAAAGAAGGCCATCGATTATTTTAGAAAAAATGGCTTTCATCAATTTATGGAACGTCTTCAATTTGGGCCAGGAAAAGAAGTCGACTACAATGAATGGCGTCAACATTTTGTATGTAGTCCAGAAGAATTAGAAAAACAAAGAAATACAAAATTTAAATATGAGCCTAAAATTAGTTTAGTTGTTGCTACATTTAATACACCGATTCCATATTTAAAAGAAATGATTGATTCTGTTATCAATCAAACCTATTCCAATTGGGAATTATGTATAGCGGATGGAAGCACTTCAAATGAAGTTTTGGATACTATTCAAAAAGAATATTCGGATGAAAGAATTCTTACTGTTCGATTGGATCAAAATTATGGAATAGCTGGGAATATGAATCAAGCAATTAAAATATCAACAGGTGATTATATAGCCCTCTATGATCATGATGATACGATTGAACCACAAACTTTGTTTGAATATGTCAAAGTATTAAATGAACATCCGAATGTACAAGTTATTTATTCGGATGAAGATAAAGTGAATGGAGATGGTTCAACCTATTTCCAACCACATTTTAAACCGGATTTTAATATTGATTTATTGTGTTCAGTAAATTATATTTGTCATTTCTTTATGGTATCTAGAGAAATTTTGAATCAAGTTGGTCTATTGGATTCATCTTTTGATGGAGCACAAGATTATGATTTTATATTCCGCTGTACGGAACAAGTAGATGCAGAAAAGATTTATCATATACCACAGGCTTTATATCATTGGCGTATGCATGAAGCATCGACTGCAGAAAATCCGGAAAGTAAGATGTATGCTTTTGATGCAGGAACAAGAGCAATTCAGGCACATTATGACCGTATGGGGATTCATGCTCAGGTTGAAAAAGGAAAATTTTTAGGAATTTATCGAACACATTATATTTTAGATTCTCATCCAAAAGTATCTATCATTATTCCAAATAAAGATCATATCGATGATTTATCGAGATGTATTGATTCCATTCGAAAACAATCGAGCTATGACAATTATGAAATTATCGTTGTTGAAAATAATAGTACGGAACAAACAACATTTGATTATTACAAAAAATTGGAAGAAAAGAATCCTTGTGTTAAAGTTATTTATTGGAAAGAAGAATTTAATTATTCTGCTATTAATAATTTTGGTGTTCAACATGCTTCAGGTGATTATATTCTTTTATTAAATAATGATACAGAAGTAATCACAGATGATTTTATTGAAGAGATGTTAGGCTATTGTATGCGTAAAGATGTTGGTGCAGTTGGAGCTCGTCTATTCTATGAAGACGATACCATTCAACATGCAGGTGTCATTATTGGAATTGGTGGGATAGCTGGTCATTGTTTTACAAATCTAAAAAAAGACGAATATGGATATTTTTCTCGTGTGATTTGTGCACAAGATTATTCAGCAGTTACGGCTGCATGTATGATGGTGGATCGAAAAGTATTTGAAGAAGTTCATGGATTAAATGAAGATCTAAAGGTTGCTTTTAATGATATTGATTTCTGTTTGAAAATCAGAGAAAAAGGCTATTTGATTGTTTATACACCATTTGCAGAATTACATCACTATGAATCCAAATCAAGAGGTATGGAAAATACATTGGATAAAATGAATCGTTTTCAAGGTGAAATTGAATGCTTTGAAAGTCGATGGTCAGATATATTGAAAAATGGCGATCCCTTTTATAATCAAAATTTATCTTTGAAATTTAATGATTTTCGCTTAAAAGATTTAGCTGATTTTTAAATATAAATTAAAGTTAAAGGCGGAAAATTAAAGGTGGAGGTACAATATGGATAAAGTTCATTCAAATATTGAAAATGTACGATTTATAGATGTAAATAATTATCAAACAATTTTAATCAATGGATGGGGATTTATTGAAAATGAATTTCATTGTAATTATATATTAAAAATAAATAATGAATCTATTCCATTTCAATTAAAAAAGGTTAAAAGAATTGATGTAAAAAATACATTTAAAAGTTCTAGTGAATATTGTGGCTTTTTTATGATTGTAAAAACAGAAAATCGTAAGATTGATTCTTTGGAATTATCTATAAGCAATAAGGATATATCAGAAAGTATATTAAATTTAAGCGGAAAAGAGTTAGATGATTTAAAGGATACTTCTTCATTTAAATACCACATTGATCGTTTCTTTTTTGACGAAAATAATAATTGTGCCGATGTATATGGCTATGCACTATCTCGAACAAATCAAAAAATAGATATAGATATACTCGACGATGAAAATAATTCGATTGATTTTATTCGCCATTCGATTCGAAGAGCTGATCTTGTAAAAAATTTTGTTGTGGATGAAAAAGATGTAGAATGTGGTTTTAATCTTATGTTTGCATATAATCCAGAAGCTACTTATTTTATTCAATTTAAATGTGACGAGAAAGTTTATTCAGAAAAACTTGAAATTGAACATAATATAGATTTAAAAACGAGAATAGAGCAAACAAATCATTTCTTTGACAAGAATTTTTTATCTAAGTATTTAAAGAAATCGGATTCTGAACAAAATAATGAAATCGAATATAATCAATGGCGTCAGCATTTTGTATGTAGTCCAGAAGAATTAGAAAAACAAAGAAATACAAAATTTAAATATGAGCCTAAAATTAGTTTAGTTGTTGCTACATTTAATACACCGATTCCATATTTAAAAGAAATGATTGATTCTGTTATCAATCAAACCTATTCCAATTGGGAATTATGTATAGCGGATGGAAGCACTTCAAATGAAGTTTTGGATACTATTCAAAAAGAATATTCGGATGAAAGAATTCTTACTGTTCGATTGGATCAAAATTATGGAATAGCTGGGAATATGAATCAAGCAATTAAAATATCAACAGGTGATTATATAGCCCTCTATGATCATGATGATACGATTGAACCACAAACTTTGTTTGAATATGTCAAAGTATTAAATGAACATCCGAATGTACGAGTGATTTATTCGGATGAAGACAAAGTCAATGGAGATGGTTCAACCTATTTCCAACCTCATTTTAAACCGGATTTTAATCTTGATTTATTACAAAATTGTAACTATATTACACATTTTTTAATCGTAAACAAGAAGGTAATTGATCATATTGGCTTATTGGATGGTGCCTTTGATGGTGCTCAAGACTACGATTTTATTTTGCGTTGTGCAGAGTATGTTGATTCAGAAAATATTTATCATATTCCTCATATTTTATATCATTGGCGTATGCATCAATATTCAACAGCAGGAAATCCAGAAAGTAAAATGTATGCTTATGAAGCGGGTGTGAGAGCGCTTCAAGCTCATTACAATCGAATAGGTATTCATGCGAAGGTTGAAAACGGACAATTTTTAGGGATTTACCGAACACATTTTATCCTAGATTCGCATCCAAAAGTTTCCATTCTTATTTCAAGTAAAGATCATATAGATGATTTATCGAGATGTATTGATTCCATTCGAAATAAATCAAGTTATGACAATTATGAAATCATCATTGTCGATAATAATAGTAAAGAAAAAACAATTTTTGATTATTATAAACAATTAGAAAAGAAATATGCATTTGTTAAAGTAGTCTATTGGAAAAATAAATTTAATAAATCAGCAGTCTATAACTTTGCTAGTCAATATGCAAATGGGGAATATCTTCTTTTCCTTAACAGAGCAACAGAAGTAATTTCTAAAAATTTCATCGAAGAGATGTTAGGTTATTGTATGCGAAACGATGTCGGTGCAGTCGGTTCTCGTTTATATTATGAAGATGATCGCATTCAGCAAGCTGGTATTGTTTATGGACAAGATGGAACGGTTCTTCATTGTTTTAGAGGTTGCTTCAATTATGATTTGATTTACCAAAATCGATTGTTTTGTTCACAAGATTACTCAGCTTTGACAGATATTTGTATGATGGTTAGTCGTAAAGTCTTTGAAGAAATTCAAGGATTTAGTGAACAATTAAAATTTGCTTTTAATGATATTGATTTTTGTATGCGACTTCGAGAAAAAGGCTATTTAAATGTTTATACACCATATGCTGAGTTATATGTTAACGAAGAACAAACGTTAAAACGTGAAAAAAAGAGTAATCAAAAACAATTAGGGAAGGATGAAAAATATTTTAAAAAGAAATGGATAACAACTTTTAAGAAGGGAGATCCATTTTATAATCAAAATTTATCTTTGAAATTTAATGATTTTCGTTTAAAAGATTTAGCTGATATTATAGATGAGTAATACATGGTATTATTCATCTTTTTGCTTAAAGGGACTGATTATGGCATAATAAAGATAATTGTTTAAAGGAGTTTTTATCTCTATGACTCGTATAGGAATTTTAAATTGTATTGTTGATGCAATGTTTTCAGCAATTATGCTATATGTTATTCCGTTTACTGATCAAACCTTTCAATTGCGTTTATTTGTAGCGTATATGTTAATGCAATTGATTTGTGGACGATATAAACGTTTGGTTTTATTGGCAACGGATGAATTAAAGTTAAATGTCTTAAGCCATTTGTGGGCTTATGTTTTTGGCGTATTGATTATTTGGTCTTATGCACCACAAGATATTTGGATTTTACTCATTTATATCTTAGTTTGTTTTATCTTTAGTATGTGGTTTGCGATATTTTCACGTCATAAATTTAGAAGACAATATAAACATCGTGTATTGGTTGTTGGTATTGGGGAAAGTGCTGAACGTTTTCGTCAAACGGTTTCAAAGAATCGCTTTAGTATGTTTGATATTCGAGCATTCATTGATTGCAATGATTCAGATTTTTTTGAAAATATCCATCAAAGAGAAATGGTACATTCTAAACGAATTTATGGATTCGGTATTATTGATCAAGTTTTATTAGATCAACATATCGATACCGTGATTATTGCGATTACACAATTAAATCAAAGAGATATTCAAAAAATTATGAATAAGGTTCAAGATTATGCGGATCATATTTTCTTTGTGCCTCGTATGGAAAATATTGTGACCTTTGATACAAAAGTGGAAGATTACGATGGCCAATTATTGATTGCAAACTCATCGGGATCGATGAATGTATTTTCTCGAATCTTTAAACGATGCATTGATATTGGCATGGGAATTGCAGGTTGCCTTATTTTGCTTCCACTTACAATCTATGTAAAGGTTGTAAATATCAAATGTGGGGATAAAGGGCCAATCTTCTTTTGCCAAGAACGAATTGGAAAAGATGGGAAGCTCTTTAAAATCTATAAATATCGAACCATGGTTGAAGGGGCAGATCAAATTTTAGAAAAACTCATGAAAGAAGATCCGGAAATTCGACGCGAATATACGGTTAATAAAAAATTAGAAAATGATCCTCGCATCACGAAAGCTGGACGTTTCTTAAGAGAAAAAAGTTTGGATGAATTCCCACAATTTATTAATGTCTTAAAAGGAGAAATGAGTGTTGTAGGACCTCGTCCTTATTTACCTAAAGAAAAAGTGGATATGGGACAGAACTACAAATATATTGTTTCAATGAAACCAGGATTATCCGGAATGTGGCAAACCCATGGTCGAAGTGATGTGGATTTTGAACAGCGTTTGGCATTAGATAATTATTATTCCCACAACTGGAATGTATGGTTGGATTTGACCATTATTTATCGAACAATTAGTATAGTATTACATGGAAGAGGTGCAATGTAATGGAGACTTTAACAATTTCAATTGTCGCTTTTAACGATTATAAAGAAATTACAGAAGCAATTGAATCCATTGAACGGTATACAAAGGTAAAAAAACAAATCTATGTCATTGATAACAGTTGTAGAGATCGAGTGGATCCGGATCGTACAAAATTTCAATGGTTTTTAGCACGTTATAAGGATATTGAATATATTGATTTAAAGAAAAATATAGGATTTGGTGCGGGACATAATTATGTTCTATCTTTGATTAATTCAAAATATCATGCCATTGTCAATCCAGATGTGATCATTCAAGAGGACGTTTTTTCTTCTTTGATTGATTATATGGATACACATTTGGATTGTGGAATGTGCATTCCTAAAATTGTTGATGAACAAGGAAATTTACAAGAAGCATATCGAAATGAATTGACTGTTTTTGATATGTTGATTCGTTTTTTCTTTCGACCTTTCTTCAAAGAAAGAATTGAAAAACAATGTTTAAAGGATATGGATTATACCCATGATTTTCGTGTTCCATTTGCTCAAGGTTGTTTTTTAATGATTCGCACCAATTTATATAAAGAATTAGAAGGATTTGATGATCGTTTCTTTATGTATATGGAAGATGCAGATTTATCCAAACGAGTCAACGAATTGGAATCGGTCATGTATGTGCCAGATGCTACGGTTATTCATAAATGGGAGAAAGGTTCGCATAAAAATATGCGCTTATTTAAGATTCATGTTCAATCAATGATTCGCTATTTTAATAAATGGGGTTGGAAATGGAAGTAAATAAGAAAAGAGTATGTGTTTTATTATCAACCTACAATGGAGAACCATACTTAAGTACACAATTAAATAGCTTGTTAGAACAAGAAGATGTTTCTTTAACTATTTTAATTCGAGATGATGGATCAAAGGATCATACATGTAAAATCATTAAAAAGTATGCTGATTTCTATCCCAATATTCATTGGATTCAAGGGGAGAATATTGGGTTTGTGCAATCTTTTTGGTTTTTAGTGAATCAAGCGGATGGCTTTGATTATTATGCGTTTTGCGATCAAGATGATGTATGGGAAAAAGATAAACTATCTGCGGCCATCTCTTTATTAAATGAAAATCAAGCAATGCTTTATACATCGAATGTAACTTCCGTGAATAATGATTTAGAACTTATACAAGAAAAAGGCTTTCCTTTTGAAGGCGTATTAACGTATGCCGATGCTTTACAAAGACCAGTATTACCTGGTTGTACCTTTGTTTGGAATGATTTGTTGCAACAAGAACTTCAAAAATACAAAGGGGAACAGGTAGCACATGATTGGACTGTTTATGTGATTGCCAGTGCAATCGGACAAGTTGTTTATGATCAAAAGCCACATATTCTTTATCGAATCCATGGGAATAATACAATCGGAATTGACTCTTCCTTTGAAAAAATGAAGAAAAAAATCAAACGATTTACATCCAATCAATATAAAAATACCAAATCAAAAATAGCTCAGACCATTTTAGAGACTTATGAGCTGAGTGAAGAAAAAAAGAAGGTCACTCGATATTTTGCGAATTATCGCAAACATCCTCTTTATTTTTTTTGTTTGATGAAATATAAGGAATATCGAAATATAAATTTTATTATTTTATTACTAACTAGAAAGGTTTAATTATGAGTCGTGTATCGGTTGCAATGGCTGCTTATAATGGTGAAAAATACATTAGAAAGCAACTTGAATCCATTTTATGTCAATTAGAAGAGGATGATGAAATTATCATATCCCTAGATCCATCGAAGGATTCGACTCAAAAAGTCATTGAATCGATGAAGGATCAAAGAATAAAACTGTTTCAAGGGCCACAAAAAGGGGTAAAAAAGAATTTTGAAAATGCGCTTCGTCATTGTCAAAATGAAATTATTTTTTTAGCTGATCAAGATGATATTTGGTTAGAAGGAAAAGTCGAACATGTTCTTTCAGCTTTTGATCAAGGGGCAAGTGTCGTTATGCATGATGCTCGAATCGTTGATAATGAGAACCATACAATTTGTGCTTCTTTTTTTGAAATGAAGAATGTAAAAACTGGTTTTATACATAACTTAATTAAAAATGGCTACATGGGTTGTTGTATGGCTTTTCGCAAAGATTTACTTCAATATATTTTGCCTATTCCTGAATATATCTATATGCATGATCAATGGATTGGTCTGGTCGGTGAGCAAATTGGTAAGAATGTATTAATTGATCAACCTTACTTACTTTATCGAAGACATGGTGATAATGTATCGGATATCCAACATGGAACTTGGAAAGAAATGATTTATAAACGAATTCAAATGTTAAAAGCGTATTTTGAATGCAAAAGAAGGGTAAAAAGATGATTTCAGTAGCAATGACAACCTATAATGGAGCCCTTTATTTAAAGAAACAATTGGACTCTATTTTATTTCAAACAATGCCAATCGATGAATTAATTATTTGTGATGATGGTTCAAAAGACAATACAAAAGAAATCATTCAAATGTATCAAAAAAGATACCCACAGATTCATTTTTATGAAAATAAAGAAAAT
The DNA here is from genome assembly GCA_963596085.1 of Bacteroidaceae bacterium. Classification (GTDB taxonomy): domain Bacteria; phylum Bacillota_I; class Bacilli_A; order Erysipelotrichales; family Erysipelotrichaceae; genus Absicoccus. The sequence goes on from CAVBLW010000051.1 coordinate 24,305, forward strand.
TTAGGTTATAAACTCAATTTTAAAAAAGCGATGTCGTTATGTTCTGGAGATTATATTTTTTTATGTGATCAAGATGATATTTGGATGGAAGATAAGGTTGAAAAGATGATTAATAAAATAAAAGAAAATCCGAAGATTCAAGTCTTAGCTTCTTCTTTTATTTATATCAATCAAAAAGATGAAGAAATTAAAACGAATTTAGATTCGAATAAATCCAATAATAATTTGTATTTAAAACCTGTCAAAGAAAACGATTGTGTTCCAGTTTCTTTTGAAGAATATTATAATCACAATTATTTTCAAGGGTGTTCTTTGCTTTTAAAAAAAGAAATAAAAAATAAAGTAGTCGATCATTTTTCTATACGTGTTGCCCATGATTATTTAATTAATTTTACAGCAGCTAAAGAAGAGGGCATGTATTTTTGGAATCTACCTTTATTTCAATATCGCTTACATGAAAACAATACGATTGGGGTTGTTGACCAAAATATCAGTTTTATACAAAAGATGAGAAATCGCAATACCTTAAAGATTCGTTCTTTATTAGCTGAAGATGGTCTTTCGATGTTAGAAGCTTTAAAAGAAACAGATCCTTCTTTTTATCAAAAAAGAGAAAGCTATTATGAGAATAAGATTGTTTTTTATAAAGAACATCTTAAATATTTGAAGGATCGTAATTTTTTTGCACTTCTTTTAGAAAATAAAAATCCATACTATAAAGAATTTAAAGGATGGAAAGCTCGTATAATGGACTTGTTATATGCAATGATGGGATAAAAATGAAATATTATAAGACAGGACAATTTGCCAAAATGGCCAATGTGAGTGAACGAACAATTCGATATTACGATAAAATCGGGCTTTTAAAGCCTTCTTTTATCATGGAGAATGGGTATCGTCAATACAGTGAAAATGATTTTATTAAGCTTCAAAAAATTATTGCTTTAAAACATCTTGGTTTTAGTATTGAGGATATCTTTCCGATGGTTAATAATAATCAGAATTTAAAAGAATCTTTAGATTTACAAGTATCTTTGATTAGTTCGAAAATTGCTCATTTACAAGTCTTAAAAGATGCTCTTGAAACGAGTTCTCGTCAAATTGAAAATCATGATTTTAATTGGAAGAATCTAATTTCCTTGGTTCAAATGACCAATGATGATTCAAAGATTGTTGAACAATATATGGATTCCAATAATTTAAAAGTAAGAATCCAACTTCATGAGAAGTTCTCAACCAATCAACAAGGATGGTTCCCTTGGCTTTATTCACAAATTAATTTTAATGGTGTTTATCGTTTATTAGAGATTGGTTGTGGGAATGGACAACTATGGGAGAAAAATACTTTGAATTTAAGGAACCGCGAATTTTTCTTATCCGATAGCAGTGAAGGAATGGTTAAAGAAGTACGTCAAAAATATGGATCACAATTCAATTGTATTGTTGTTGATTGTGAACAAATTCCATTTAAAGATCATTATTTTGATTCTATTCTAGCAAACCATGTCCTCTTTTATTTAAATGACTTAGATCAAGGTCTTCAAGAAATACGAAGAGTATTAAAACCCAATGGTTTTTTTTATTGTAGTAGCTATGGACAAAACCATATGAAGGAAATTAATGATATTGTTAAAGAATTCGATGATCGAATTGTATTATCATCGAACAATTTATATTCAAAGTTCGGACTTGAAAATGGAGAAAAAATTTTGCGAAAGTATTTTGATTCAGTTCAATTAAAAAATTATGAAGATTCTTTAGTGATTGATGAAGCACAACCGTTAATTGATTATATTATGAGTTGTCATGGCAATCAAAATGAAATCATTGGACCACAAATGAATCGATTTAAAGAATATATCAATCAAATTTTAAAAAAGAACAAAATAAAAGTGAGCAAAGAAGCAGGATTATTTATCTGTCAATAGGAGAAAAAGTATGTTTATCGATGGGAAAATAATACATTTGGAACGGATGAAAATGGAGGAAAATTATTGGACAAGTTTTGAAGAGGATCCACAATGTTTCATCTTTTTTAAAAATCCAGAAAAAGAAATTCAGTTGGAATATGAAATTGAAGAATCAACTTTTCAAAATGAAACGATGACGATTTATTATAGTGAAACAGATTGTAGTTTTACAGAAGAAAAATGTATAAAAACGCCAATACATCTTCATAAGAAAGAAAGGATTCAAATCCAATTTGAACACGCAATTCAATACATTCGTCTTGATTTTATGGAATCAAAGGGTTCTTGCAATTTTAAATCATTTTGTTTGAGTGGGAATGAGGATTTATGCCAAACAAACAATAAATTCAAGAAACTATTAAATTCTTTTAAAACGAAGGTTGTTGTTGTGACGCACGAGTTATCTAAAACAGGTGCACCAATTTTAGCCTATCATATCGCTGTAGGGTTAAAAAAGAAAAAAGTGGATGTACTTGTATTAACTTTGTCTTTTCGGGAAGGTTATTTAGAGGAGGAATATGAAAAAAATCGTATTCCTTTACTCTGTTTAGATGGTGGAAATGAAAATTATAAATTTTTTAAGGTAGATCAAGATGGATATCTTTTGGATCATTTGGATCAAGAAAATATAAAAAATATTTTAAATTCTCTGTATGAGAATGGATATCATACAGTTATCGCAAATACGATTGTATCTGGAAAGTATTTGAAAGAATTCCACGATTTAGGTTTTAAAACAATTTCATTGATTCATGAAATGAAGACAACAATTGAACATTATGGCTTTAAACCATATGGTGAAATTGTTTCTAAGTATGCGGATTGTATTGTCTTTCCAAATGAATTTGTGAAAGAAGATTTTGAAAAGATTTATTCTTCTATTCAAGGAGAAGAATTGATTCATCCACAAGGTGTTTATAAAAAATGGATTCAAATAGATCAACCATCCTTTTTAAAGAAATATCAATTAGAAGGAAAAGATTATATTCTTAGCTCAGGTACAGCAGAATTAAGAAAAGGAATTGATTTATTTGTATCTGCAGCTATTATGCTTCTTTATCAGAATTCAAATTTACATTTTGTATGGACAGGAAATTTTAATGATTCTGAGCTTGAAATTTGGATGAAGGATCAAATTGAAAGAAGTGGATTCACATCCAATTTTCACTTTATTTCATTCATTCAAGAAGAACAAGATTATATTCAAATTTTAAGAAATGCGAAAGTTTTTTGGGCTTTATCGAGAGAAGATCCGTTTCCTTCGACGGTTTTAGAAGCGATGGCTTATGAAGTACCAGTTCTAGGTTTTAAAAATACAGGTGGAATACATACGATGCTTTCAGAAGATAGAGGAACGTTAATTGATTCTTTTGATTTGAATCAAGTGGTTGAACAAACGAAACATCTTCTTTCATCCGATTTTGACAATAAGAATAAAGCTAAAGACTATGTTGATCAAATGAAATTTAAAGACTATGTTGATTTTTTATTAACTTGCATAAAAAAGTAAAAAAACATTGACCCTTACGTTACGTAAGGGTTTATTATTATTTTGTTAATGATACTGGAGGAAACAGACATGAAAGGTATTATTCTTGCGGGTGGTAGTGGAACTCGTTTATATCCTTTGACAAAAGTAACGAGTAAACAATTACTACCAATCTATGACAAACCAATGATTTATTATCCAATGAGTATTTTAATGAATGCAGGTATCCGTGAAATCTTAATTATTTCTACACCAGATGATACACCTCGTTTTCAAGAACTATTAGGGGATGGTCATCAATATGGTGTTGAATTATCTTATAAAGTTCAACCAAGTCCAGATGGTTTAGCACAAGCTTTCATCTTAGGTGAAGAATTTATTGGTGATGATAGTGTGGCAATGATTTTAGGTGATAATATTTTCCATGGACACGGATTGACAAAACGTTTACGTGCTGCTGCAAATAAAGAAAATGGAGCAACGGTATTTGGTTACTATGTAGAAGATCCAGAACGTTTTGGTGTCGTTGAATTTGATGAAAATGGAAAAGCAATTTCATTAGAAGAAAAACCAGAACAACCAAAATCAAATTATGCAGTAACCGGTTTATACTTCTATGACAACAAAGTTGTTGAATATGCGAAGAACTTAAAACCAAGTGCACGTGGTGAATTGGAAATTACAGATTTAAATCGTATTTACTTAGAAAATAATGAATTAAGTGTCACTTTATTAGGTGATGGCTTTACTTGGTTAGATACCGGTACACATGAATCTTTAGTGGATGCAACCAACTTTGTAAAAACAATTGAAGAACATCAACATCGTAAAATTGCATGTTTAGAAGAAATTGCCTTTAAAAATGGTTGGATTGATCGTAAAGATTTAGAAGAAATCTATGAAATCTATAAAAAGAACCAATATGGTGCTTATTTAAAGAAAATTATGGATCGTGCTTATATCGAGGAGGATTAATCATGAAGGTAACTGAAACAAAAATTCCTGGTGTATTAATTATTGATACAGATGTTTTTGGTGATCATAGAGGATATTTCACAGAAACTTATTCAAAACCGAAATATGAAAAATTAGGCGTTACGGTTGATTTTGTTCAAGATAATATGTCTTTCAGTGCACAAAAAGGAACCTTAAGAGGTTTACATTGGCAAAATCCTCCATATGCACAATCAAAATTAGTTTCTTGTACAAAAGGAACCGTAATTGATGTTGCAGTGGATATTCGAAAAGGAAGTCCAACCTTTGGACAATGGGTCAGTGTGGAATTGAGTGAAGAAAATCATCGTCAATTCTTTATTCCTCAAGGTTTTGCCCATGGCTTTTTAACTTTAACCGATAATGTTGAATTCCGTTATAAAGTGGATAATGTCTACAATAAAGAATCTGAAGGTGGTATGCGTTATGATGATCCAACATGTAATGTCGATTGGGGATCATTATTAAATGGAATTGAACCTGTATTAAGTGAAAAAGATATGACAGGACCTACTTTAGAAGAAAGTAAGAATCAATTTGAATATAAAGGAGAATAAGAATGAAAATTTTAGTAACAGGTGGAGCTGGATTTATTGGTGGAAACTTTGTACATTACATGGTCAATAAATATCCAGAAGATATGATTGTAAACTTAGATAAATTAACGTATGCAGGGAACTTGGAAACTTGTAAACCAGTAGAAGATAAAGCCAATTATAAATTTGTGAAAGGTGATATTGCGGATCGTGAATTTATCTTTGATTTATTCGAAAAAGAAAAATTTGATATTGTTGTAAACTTTGCAGCAGAAAGTCATGTTGACCGTAGTATTGAAGATCCAGAAATCTTTGTTAAGACAAATGTAATGGGAACAACAACTTTATTGGATGCTTGTGTGAAATATGGTATTCAAAGATATCACCAAGTATCAACCGATGAAGTATATGGTGATTTACCTTTAGATCGTCCAGATTTATTCTTTACTGAAACAACACCATTACATACTTCAAGCCCATATTCTTCAGCAAAAGCAAGTGCAGACTTATTTGTATTAGCTTATCATAGAACCTATGGTCTTCCAGTTACGGTAAGTCGTTGTTCAAATAACTATGGACCTTATCATTTCCCTGAAAAATTAATTCCATTAATTATTTCTCGTGCTTTAAATGATGAAACCATTCCTGTTTATGGAACCGGAGAAAATGTACGTGACTGGTTACATGTTTATGATCATTGTGTGGCGATTGATTTAATTGTTCGTAATGGTCGTGTTGGTGAAGTATATAATGTTGGTGGACACAACGAAAGAACAAACTTAGAAGTTGTTAAAACAGTATTAAAAGCATTAAATAAACCAGAATCATTGATTACTTATGTAACCGATCGTAAAGGACATGATATGCGTTATGCCATTGATCCGACTAAATTAGAAACAGAATTGGGATGGAAACCAAAATATACATTTGATACAGGAATTCCAATGACAATTCAATGGTACTTAGATAACAAAGAATGGTGGGAACACATTATTAATGGTGAATACCAAAATTACTTTGAAAAAATGTATGTTGAAAAAGGTAGAGCTAAGGAATAATACTATTGTTGACATTGCATACGCAATAAAGTTATAATACGAGTAACGATAGCGATAGAGAATTTTAAGTGAACCTATCAGCGCAAGAAGTTCCTCGGTTGAGGAGCTTTTTTGTTTCTATAAGGAAAAATATGTCAAAGCCTTTTAAAACAATAGATGAACAAATTACTATAACGTAATCAATTGTTACTCCAAGTTTTTTCAAATCGATACTGATGTATATATTCATTCAGCTTCTTTTGATGAGGTGATGTCTGTATATTACTTTGATGAAGAAATGAAAGGCTTGATTTTTAAAAACATTATTGAGGTAGAGAAAAGTTTTAAATCGGTTTTATCTTATGTGTTTTCAGAGGTTCATAGAGATTCTTATTCATATTTGAATATAAAAATTTTGATTCTAAAGGGGATTTAACTGATATAGCGCACATGATTGCAAATTTAGCTAAAGTGATTCATTCTAAATCAAAAGAAAAAACAAAGAATGCTATAAAACATTACATGAATAAACATAAGCAAATTCCATTTTGGGTTTTAATTAATTTTATGGATTTTGGATTAGCTTTACGTTTTTATCGTTGTATGAATAAAAGTGAACAAAATAAGGTAGCAAAAATCTTTAGTAAAAATATATCTGAAATGATGAATGTTAAAATTGTTTTAGACTCGACAAAGTTATTTCATATTTTGAATAATATTCGTGAACTTAGAAATGTAGTTGCTCATAATAATAAACTTTTAGCTTTTACTTGTAGAAACAATTTACCCTATATTTCTTCGATTTATGATAAATACAATATAGGACCAAATGATGCAAGACAAGATGTATTTAGTGTAATCGTAGCTATGCAAATTTTTATGTCGAAAGAAGGATATACGAATTTTCTAAATAGTATAAAGAATAGAATTAAAAAATTGAAAAAGGGGTTAGAATCGATAGAATGTAGTAAAGTGGTTTTATCGTTAGGAATCCCGAATGAATGGTGTAATTAACGGAGGAAAGTATGAAAATTTTTGTAACAGGTGTAGCTGGCCAATTAGGTCATGATGTAATGAATGAATTAGCATCTCGTGGATATGAAGGTGTTGGTACGGATTTAGCTGAACAATATTCTGGTATTCAAGATGCAAGCTATGTAACAACAGCTCAATATGTTTCTTTAGATATCACAAATAAAGAAGAAGTTGAAAAAACGATTAAAGAAGTGAATCCAGATGTTGTCGTACATTGTGCAGCTTGGACAGCGGTTGATTTAGCTGAAGATGATGATAAAGTAGAAAAAGTTCGTTTGATTAATGCGGGTGGAACTAAAAACATTGCGGATGCTTGTAAAGGCATTGATGCGAAAATGGTTTATATTTCTACCGATTATGTATTTGATGGACAAGGAGAAGAACCTTGGCAACCAGATTGTAAAGACTATAAGCCTTTAAATGTTTATGGACAAACAAAATTAGAAGGTGAATTAGCTGTTAGTGAAACATTAGACAAATACTTTATTGTTCGTATTGCATGGGTATTTGGAAAGAATGGAAACAACTTTATTAAAACGATGTTAAATGTTGGTAAGAAATACGATACATTAACCGTTGTGAATGATCAAATCGGTACACCTACTTATACATATGATTTAGCTCGTTTATTAGTTGATATGATTGAAACTGACAAATATGGTTACTATCATGCAACCAATGAAGGCGGATATATTAGTTGGTATGACTTTGCGTGTGAAATCTTTAAACAAGCTGGATATGATACACAAGTAAAACCAGTTACGACGGAAGAATATGGTTTATCAAAAGCAGCAAGACCTTTTAATTCACGTTTAGATAAGTCAAAATTACTTGAAAATGGATTTAAACCATTACCAACATGGCAAGATGCATTGGCCCGTTATTTGAAAGAGATTGATTCTTAATTATTGAAAAATATTAAGAAGAGAGGGGTTGCGATGTATAAAAATTTTAAGAAGTTAATGATCCTAATTTTAAGCTTGTTTGTGTTATGTTGTTCGTTTACCTATTTATATACGAATAATAAAATTCATGCATATGAAATCTATACCGCAGGAGATAACAAGACTTTAGTATTAGATGCAAATCATTCGATTGATCAAGAATTTGTTTGTCCAAACGATTATATAAATGGAATATCTTTATCGATTCAAACACCAGCAACAGGTGATTTTGATCTTCAGTATCAAATAAAATCAGCTGAAGACAATCAGGTTGTCATTGAAGGGACACAGGAAATCAATAAATCCGAAGGAGTTATTTCGATTCCTTTTAATAAGGATTTAAATAGCTTGAAAGATAAAAAAATAATCGTGAATTTATCAACAAATTCGAGTGGATTCGTAAAGTTTAAAGCAAGTGCTAAAAAGCAATTAAATTTTTCTGTTCTTTTTACAGGAATTACGAAATATTATAAATTATGTTTCTTTATTAGTATTTTTATTCTACTTTTTTCTATTTTATTGTATGTGGCTCTCTTTTTTATCGGCATTTCTTATAATAAGATTTTCTTCGTGGCTTTGTTCGTGTTTGGGATCTTATTTAATATTTTAATTCCAATTTCAAATGTGCCAGATGAAGCCAATGCTCATATCACAAAAGCTTATCATTATTCAAATATTTTAATGGGTATTGAAGATGATGTGAATGACGTTAAAATTAGAAAAAGTGATCATGCTTTATTTAGCTACGCTTATATTGATGATCAAAAAATGGAAAAATACTTAAGTGATCTTTTAAGCAACAATGTTGATAACACAATGATTTCATCGAAACAAAAAATGCTTGAAACAAAAGGTTATTCATTTACTTATTATTTAAGTGCCGTAGGAATTACAATTGGACGTTTTTTCAATCTAAATGGTATTTTGTGCATGTTGATTGCACGAATGTTGAACTATCTTCTTTTTGTTTTTGTGGCATGTTACTGTGTGAAAAAGATTCCAGTATTTAAAGAAATTATAAGCGTTTTTTGTTTATTACCAATCACAATTCAACAAGCCTGTTCGTTATCTTATGATAGTTTTGTGATCTCCTTTGCCTTGCTGATAGTGACATTAACAATTTCTTTGTTTTATCAAAAACATTTATCAAAAAAAGATACGATTTTATTATGTGTTTCTTGTCTTTTGATTTCCTTAATGAAACAATTTGCTTATTCGCCTATAATTTTAGCGCCTTTATCTTATTTTTTAATTGGAAAGATAGAAAGTATATGGAAGAATAAAAAACATAGGAAATCTATTTATATATCTTGTTCTATTCTGTTTGTATTTTGTGTTTTAGTTTTTATTTTTGCTCGACATGTTTCAGAAACATCGATGTTTTATTTAATTGGACATCCGAAAACGTTTATAAAAGTCTTTGTATATACAATGCACTATCAATTGATGTTTTATCTAAAATCTATGATTGGAAGTAGTTTAGGGCTTTTATCGATTGGTGTTTTCGAACCAATCATCTTATTTTATTTTATATTGCTTACTTATGTCGTTATGAAAATAGATATATCAGAAATTGAAATAAAAAATGAATACAAATTTGTTTTTGTCTTAATTTTCTTTATTTGTTTTATAGGAATTTTATTGAGTATGTACTCATGGTCTTTCAGTAATGGTTTTTCAAATATTACAACAAACATAGATATAAAAGGATTCCAAGGAAGATACTTATTACCAGTACTGCCATTACTTTTAATAGCATGTTGTAACAAGAAAGTTGAAAAAGATTCTATGTTGATGCAAAAAATACTTTATATGGGCTCTTTCTTATTATGTATGACATTATATTCAATTATGAGTGTAGTTGGATAAGATTTATAAGTATAAATTTTACATCGGATTTATTAAAAAATCCGGTGTATTTTTTTCTTTCGGTGAGCAGAATGTAGTTTCCTAACCAAATGCAGGTTATAAGGTAAATATGGTATGATAAAAAATAATATGATAAAATCTAACAGATGGGATTTGCTCATTCTTTTGATATTTATTAAAGATTAATAGGAGTAAATGGGATGAAAAAAAAGAAAATTTTATTGATTATACCAGCTTATAATGAACAGGATTCTATTCTTTCAACCATTCAAATGATTGAAAGTTATAATTCAAGTTCTTTAAATACGATTGATTACGTAGTAATTAATGATGGATCTTCCGATCATACGGAAGAAATATTGTTAAAAAATAAGATACCGCATATAAAATTGGTTCATAATTTAGGAATCGGAGGAGCTGTTCAAACAGGTTATAAATATGCATTTGAAAATGGATATGATATTGCGATTCAATTTGATGGGGATGGACAACATAATGTAAATTATGTTCCAAATATATGTCAACCTATTATTGATGGTGAAGCTAACATGGTGATTGGTTCACGATTTGTAGAAGGTTCTACAAGTGAATTTAAATCAACTGCTGCTCGACAAATGGGAATTAAATTAATATCTTCCTTTATTAATTTTTTTACAGGTAAAAAATTATATGATGTTACAAGTGGCTTTCGAGCAATTGATCAATCTTTGATTGAACAATTTTCCTTAAATTATCCTTTAGAGTATCCGGAACCAATTTCTACGACTCAAATTTTAAAAGAAGGAAAAACAATTTCTGAAGTTCCAGTTGAAATGAATGAAAGAAATGGGGGAGTGTCTTCCATTCGTAATTGGAAAAACGTTTATTATATGATTAACGTTTTATTGTCTATCATTGTGCTTGGAACTGGGAGGAAAAAATAATGCCATTAAATCTTAGATTATGTATTTTATTAATAGCTTTCATTTTAACGGTCGTTATATATAAAATTTTAAAAAAACAAATGGTTCCAGTAAAGTATTCTTTATTATGGATACTATGTGTACTTTTATTATATGTGTTATCTATTTGTCCAAATATTTTATTGTTTATTGCTGATTTAGTTGGATTTCAAACGATTTCCAACATGGTTATTGGTGTATTTGTTTTGATTTTAATTTTTATCACCATTTCTTTAACAATAATTGCATCGTTTCAAAAAAAGAAAACAACATTACTAATTCAAGAGATTTCTATTTTAAAAAGTCGAGTATCGGCTTTAGAAAATGAGGTTAGGAATAATGATTAGTCATACATTTGTTGTTCTTGCTTATAAAGAATCTGAATATTTAGAAGGTTGTATTCAAAGTGTTTTAAATCAAGCCTATAAAAGTGAAGTCGTTATTGCGACATCTACCCCAAATGATTATATCAATTCCCTTGCAAAAAAATACGATTTAAGAGTGTATGAGAATCCAAATCCAGGAAAAGGAATTGGTTATGATTTTGATTTTGCGAGAACTTGTGTGAATAGTGACTTGGTAACAATTGCGCATCAAGATGATGTATATGATTATACTTATTCAAAAGAAGTTGTAGATGCATTTTCAAAATATCAAGATTCAACAATCTTATTTACAGATTATTATGAGTTAAGAAATGGGAAAAAAGTTTATACAAATCCCAATTTAAAAATTAAAAGAATTATGTTAAAACCGTTACTTTGGAAATCGAAATCAAATAAAAAAATCTTTAAAAGGCTTCCGCTTGCATTTGGAGATCCAATTTGTTGCCCTGCTGTGACTTTTAGTTCTTCAAATTTAAGTCAAAAGAAATTGTTTGCATGTGAGATGAAGTGTGATATCGATTGGAATGCATGGGAAATTGCTTCGAAAATCGAAGGAAGATTTTTATTTGTTAATAAAGCTTTGATGGGACATCGTATTCATGAAGAATCGACGACCACCAAAATTATTGGGGACAATATTCGAACAAAAGAAGACTATGAAATCTTTAAAAGATTTTGGATTGCACCGATTGCTAAGATATTAACAAAAGTATATTCAAATTCAGAGAAGAGTAATCAGGTTTAATTTCTATATATCTAATAAAATAGAAAGGCTATGCCATATGGAATCAAGTCAAAAGAATAAAGAAGTATGTATTATTTTAGTTAATTATAATGGATATGAAGATACTGTAGAATGCGTTAAAAGTATCTTAAAATGCAATTATTCGGCTTATCATATTATTTTAGTTGATAATGCATCTAAAGATAGAGAATTATTAAAAAAGGATCAATTTTTAAATGAAAGTTGTGATATTTTGTATTCGGATGTTAACAATGGTTTTTCTGAAGGAAATAATATTGGGATAGAGGCGAGTAAAAAATACAATCCAGATTACGTATTACTTTTGAATAACGATACAATTGTAAAAGATGACTTTTTGGATAAGCTAGTAAATGCAGCAGAAAAAGATGAAAAAGCGATGATTGTGACAGGTGGTATTAATTATTACTATGATCAAAATGAACCTTGGTATAATCATGGCTCGTATCATAAGACGACTGGATATACTACAATGGTTAAAAAGGATATCAGTCATTATCAAAATCCTTATTCTGTTACTTATTCTACAGGGTGTTTAATGCTTATCCGTTTTACGTTCATTGAAAAATATGGCTTGTTGAGTGATGACTTCTTCTTGTATTCTGAAGATACAGAATATTGCTTGAGAGTTCTTGACCATAATTATCATATTTTGAATATTCCAGAGGTATTGATTTATCATAAGGTTAATGCTTCTACTGGAACAGGGTCAAAAATGCAACAATATTATTTGATCAGAAATTATTTAATTGTTGCTCGAAGATACAACAAATTCTCTCGGTTTATAATTGCATATATTTTTAGATTCATACTAAGTATTTATGAGATTTTAAGGTATGGATACGATTTTAAAATAGTAAAATTAGCATTTTCTGATTTTAGAAAGGGATTAACAGGTAAAGTTGATTATTTTGGGTGAGTATGGAAGATAGAATTTTTAAAAAAAATTTTATATGGAACATGATTGGAACGACATTAAATACCTTTAATTCAATGTTTTTTATGATTATTATTACAAGGATTAATGGGACAGAGCAAGCTGGTATATTTACTTTGCTCTTTTCAGTTGCATGTTTATTATATAATATTGGAATCTATTCAGGGCGAACATTTCAAGTTACAGACAAAACGCAAAAATATAATGAAACAGAATATTTTATTAATCGTTTGATTACAGTGTTCCTTATGTTGTTAGCAGGAATTATTTATTGCTGCTATAAAAAACTTGATAAATATCGCTTAATTTTAGTGATGTTATTAACACTAATGAAAGCGTTAGAAGCACTTGCAGATTGTTTGTATGGAATTATGCAAAAGAACGAAAAGCTATATAAATCAGGCATTTCTTTGACTGTAAAAGCGCTTGGCTCTTTGCTGATTGTTCTGTTGATCAACTTGTATTTTAAAAATATAATTCTATCTTTTATCATAGTAGATCTTTTTTGTTTTGTTGTAACAATTGTTTATGATTTTATGAGTGTAAAAGACTATTTTTCGAGTCATTTTTCTTTAAAAAAATCTATGTTCTTGCTCGGGTCTGGATTCTATGCATTTGCTTATTTCTTTTTAAATATCTATTTATCGAATGCTCCAAAATATGCTTTAGATGGGAATGTGACTTCTTCAGAGCAAGCCCTATTTAGTATTATTTTAATGCCTGCAACACTTATTAGTTTATGTGCGGTTTATTTGCTTCAACCTTACATTAATCGATTGAGTATTTTTTATTTAGAAAACAAAATTAGCGAATTTAGAAAAGCCATGAGGTTAATAACTTTAGGAATTATAGGGATTGGAATTGTTTGTTTCATAGGAGCAACAATATTAGGTATTCCTGTTCTTAATTTTGTATATAATGTTGATTTATCAAATTACTTGCGAAGTTTACAACTTATTATTGTAGGTGGAACCTTATATGCAATTGTAACTATTTTATCAACTGCACTTACGACTTTTAGAAATACCAAAATTCAATTTTATATTTATTTAATCGTTTCCTTAATTATTTTATTTATATCTAGCTCTTTGGTACATATTTTTGGTGTGTATGGTGGTGCTTATATTTATATTTTGTCAACGATTTTAGAACTTATACTTTATTATGTGGCTTATCATAAGAACTTAAATAAATGGATCAAAAAGGTAAAGGAGTAACCTATGAATATTTTACATATATCACCATTTGTTCCAGATGTACACGCGAATCATGCTGGAGGAGTTTGCATGGGGAAACAAGTGGAAACATTAAAAGAAAAAAATAATGTAACTGTGCTTACCTTTGTAAATAATGAATATGAAAAACAATTAATTAAAAATCATCCAGATTATTATTATGTAGAAACTAACGCCAAAACATTTATTGGTAATATTTTATTGCATCCATTCCAGCCAAATATGTTTGCGATAAGAAATAGTCGAAAATTTAAAAAATTATTAAAAGAAATTATAGAAGAAAAAAAGATTCAAGCAATACATGCAGAATATACCTCGATGGGTCAATACATATGGATCAAGGATTTATATCCAAATATGATCTTTAATATGACGGAACATGATGTAACAATTCAATCTTATGAAAGACAATTGTTAAATGCTAGAGGAATCAAGAAGATTTATTTTAATTTTGAAACCGCAAAAGTTAGAAAATGTGAAAGAATGTATGTTTCACATTCAGATACTGTTATGACGTTTAATCATAAAGATGCTTCATTATTAGAAAATATTTATCATCTTAAGAATGTGGAAGTATTAAATCCATATTATGGATTAGATTTTAAAGAAGTTTCTATAGAAAATAAGATTCCTTATAGTATTTGTTTTGTGGGTCAGATGGGTAGAGATGAAAATCATGTTGCTGCTATGCGACTAATTCAAATTTTTAAAAATCTGAGTCATAGTGATTGGAAACTTACGATAATTGGTGCCTACCCAAAGGATGAATTGAAAAATATGGAGTGTGAAAATATTCATATCACTGGCTTTGTGGATGATATTAATGCAGAAATTGTAAAACATGAAATTGCCGTTTTTCCATTGACATATGGTGCAGGTATAAAATTAAAAGTTCTATTAGCATTTGGACTTGGATTGCCTGTAGTTACGACTTCAGTTGGTGCGGAAGGAATTGATGAAGAAGGAAAAGTCTTGAATCTTGCAGAAACAGATGAAGAAATAATTTATCAAATCAATCAATTGTTTTTAAATCGAGATTTATTAGCTAATAAAAGTAAAGAATGTATTTCTTTCGTGAAGGAAAATTTTAATTGGAAGAAAACAGAAGATATATTTGATAAATTGTATCAATAAAAAGAAAGGAGTGTAGATGAATGATTATCACAAAAACACCATTTAGAATGTCATTTTTTGGCGGAGGAACAGACATGGAATCCTTCTTTAAAGAGAATGGGGGATCTGTTATATCGACGACATTTGATAAATATTGTTACGTAAATGTAAGGCATTTACCACGCTTTTTTGAATATACGAATGAAATATGTTATTCAAAAACGGAGCGAGTAAGCAATGTAAATGAAATTGAACATCCAGCCGTACGAAACGCAATGAAAATGTTAGATATGCATGAAATTCGTTTGACATATGAAGCAGATTTGCCAGCTCGGAGTGGTTTAGGTACTTCTTCCTCTTTTGCGGTCGGTATGTTGAATGCCTTTTATGCACTTAAAGGAAAATACGCTTCTAAGAAACAATTAGCGGATGAAGCGATTTATTTAGAGCGTGTTTTATGTGATGAAGCTGGAGGATGGCAAGATCAAATAGCGGCTTCTTTTGGAGGATTTAATCGTATTAATTTTAATGCAGATGGATACGAAGTGTTACCAATCATTATAAGTCCAGAAAGGAAACGCCAATTAAATAATAATTTAATGATGTTTTTTACAGGATTTACACGTTTTAGTTCCCAAATACAAAAAAATAATAAATTAGATGATCAATCGAAAAAAAAGCAACTTAAAGAAATGTTGAAATTGGTTGACAAAGCAGAAGATATTTTAACCAATGAATCTGTAGATTTGGATGATTTTGGCCGTTTATTAGATCAAACTTGGCGATTAAAGAAACGTACAGGAGGGGCAGTCAGTACCAATGATATTGATTTGTTCTATGACCAAGGGATTCAAGCTGGCGCTTTAGGTGGCAAGCTCTTAGGCGCTGGAGGAGGAGGTTTCTTAGTATTTTATGTACAACCTCAATATCAAAGTAAGCTTAGAGAAGCTATGAAAGATTTGATGTATATTCCTTTTAAATTTGAAGATGGCGGAACTCAAGTGATATATTATGGACCTGAAGATTATGGAGTAAAAAAATCATGAAAGTTGTTATTATGGCTGGTGGAAAAGGAACAAGGATATCACAATTATTTCCGGATATCCCAAAGCCTTTAGTTCCAATTGATGGTATTCCAGTATTAAAAAGAGAAATTATTTCATTAAGAGATCAAGGATTTAAAGATATCATTTTAACAGTAGGTTATATGGCTGATAAAATCATTGATTACTTTGGAGATGGTTCTCAGTTAAATACACATATTGAATATTTTATAGAAGAGAAACCTTTAGGGAATGCGGGGGCGCTCTTTCAATTAAAAGATCAATTGACAGAAGATTTTTTATTGTTGAATGCCGATGCAATGTTTGATATTGACTTTAATCGATTTGTGGATTTTCATAAAAAACATGGTGGATTCGTTACTTTATATACACATCCGAATAGTCATCCATATGATAGTGGCCTTATTATTTCAAATGAAAAGAATCAAGTTTTAGAATGGCTTTCAAAAGAAGATGATAGACCCCTATATTATAAGAATCGTGTCAATGCTGGATTACATGTTCTTAGCCCTAAAGTTTTAGATCAAGAGATTTCTACACCAAAAATTGATTTGGATCGACAAGTATTAAAGCCTTTGTGTGGAACTGGGAAGATGTATTGTTATGATAGTCCCGAATATGTAAAAGATATGGGAACACCAGATCGTTATGAATCAGTAAATAACGATTTTAAACAAGGAATTGTAAAAGCTAGAAATTTAAAAAATAAACAAAAAGCAATCTTTTTAGATCGTGATGGAACAATTAATAAATATGTTGGTTTTTTAAGAAATATTGAGGACTTTGAATTGTTACCAGGCGTCATTGAGGCCATAAAAAAAATCAATTCAAATGGATATCTTGCGATTGTAGTTACGAATCAACCGGTTATAGCCAGAGGAGAAGTAAGCTTTGAAGAATTACATTTAATTCATAACAAGATGGAAACTGAACTTGGAAAACATGGAGCCTATTTAGATGGTATTTACTATTGTCCTCACCATCCGCATAAAGGATACGAAGGAGAAATTCCTGAATTAAAGATTGATTGTGAATGTAGAAAGCCAAAGCCAGGTATGTTGTTGCAAGCGTCTGAAGATTTTAACATAGATTTAAAAGAATCATGGATGATTGGAGATAGTGAAAATGATATTTTATCTGGAAGAAACGCTGGTTGTAAAACAGCTTTAATCGGAAAAGAAAATTATAATCAAGATATTTGTGAAGATTCGTTGTTATCCGTAATAGAAAGGATTTTATAAAGATGTTAGAAAAAAGATTAGAAAAACATATTGATTTATTAATTGAACGTTATCCAGTATTAGAAAAATGTAAACAAGAAATTATAGATGCATATCTATTAATGGAAGATTGTTATAAAAAAGGTGGAAAGATTTTAGTTGCTGGTAACGGTGGATCCGCATCAGATAGCGAACATATTGTTGGCGAATTGATGAAGGCATTTAAATTACCGAGAGTATTAGATAACGAATTCAAAGAAAAATTAATTTCAGAAGATGAAGAATTAGGCAAAGTATTAGCAGAAAATTTACAAGGCGCATTACCAGCAATAGCTTTAGATGGTCATATTGCTTTATCAACAGCTTATATGAATGATTGTGAACCATTGCTTTGTTTTGCTCAACAAGTGAATGGATATGGAAAACCAGAAGATGTATTTTTAGGAATTACTACAAGTGGAAACAGTAAAAATATATTATATGCTGCAACAACTGCTCATGCGAAAGGTTTAAAAGTAATTGGATTTACTGGAGATAATGAGAGTAAATTAAGTGAGATTGCTGATGTATGTGTTTGTGTGCCGCAGACTGAAACCTATATGGTTCAAGAATTACATCTTCCAATTTATCATTGTTGGTGCTTAATGTTAGAGGATCGATTCTTTTAAGGATAAGATTTAAATTGGATTCATTGATCTATAATTGAAAATTATTCTTAATTAGGGCTAAATCGAAAGATATAGCTCTTTTTTTATATTTGACATATATAGTAGAATATATATATGAAGAGTAAGAAAATAAGATTATTGAAAGCACTTGCATTTCCAGTGAGTGCATGGTTTGCATTTACCATCGGAACTTCTGTTATTCAAGCAGAAGAAGCAACAAATGTAATTGAAGCACCAAATGTAGAAGAAGTGAATGAGGGAGAGAATAATAAAGAAGTAAATAATTTAGAAATCAATTCTTCTGTAGATGGTGAGAATGGTGAAGAAAGCGAAGAAGTTGAAAAGAAAGAAGATGTCAGCTATTCAACGCATGTAGAAGATTATGGTTGGCAAGAAGAAAAAACCAATGGAGAAACATCTGGAACAGTTGGAGAATCAAAACGATTAGAAGCAATATCCATTAAACTAGAAAATCAATCCGATTATACGGGTGATATTACCTATCAAACACACGTACAAAATATTGGTTGGCAAGAATGGAAAAAGAATGGAGAAATTTCAGGAACAACTGGACAATCTTTACGTCTTGAAGCGATTCGTATTCAATTAACAGATGAATGGAAATCCTTGTATACGGTAATATATCGTGTACATTGTCAAGATTATGGATGGTTAGATTGGGTTGAAAATGGTGAGATTGCAGGTACAGTCGGACAAGGGAAACGATTAGAGGGTATTGAAATTAAATTATTAAAGAGATCAGAAATCAATCCGTCAGTCAGTTACAAGACCCATGTTCAAGATCAAGGATGGGAAAGTACGTATCAAAAAGATGGACAAGCATCGGGTACAACTGGAAGTTCAAAACGATTAGAAGCTATACAAGTCAAATTAAATGATTCAAAATATGAAGGAAGTATAGCCTATAAAACCCATATTCAAAATCAAGGTTGGGAAAGTGAATGGCATCAAGACAATGATGTTAGTGGAACCATTGGTCAGTCGTTACGATTAGAAGCGATTCAAATCAAATTGTTAGGCGAAATAGCCAATTATTATGATGTTTATTATCGTGTACATTGCCAAGACTATGGATGGCTCGGATGGGCTAAAAATGGTGAATCAGCAGGTACAGAAGGATTGAATTATCGTTTAGAGGCAATCGAGATTAAATTAATGGAAAAAGGAATTTATATTACGACAACCGATCTTCCTTTTATTAAAGATACAATTAATTTTACTTATCAATCTTATCTACAAAATGAAGGTTGGCAAGATGAAGTAAGTCAAGGTTCTGTTTCTGGTACGACAGGGGAAAATAAAAATATAGAAGCCATTCGGGTCTATGGCGATTCTTCGAATTCAATTGGCGTATTATTAAATAATGCGTTGATGATTCGTGTACATGTAAATGATGATGGATGGCTTGATTGGTCAAATGGAAATTTTGTTTCAGGGAATATTGGACAAAATCAAATTATCCAAGCGTTACAAATGCAATTAAATTCCTCTTTTTCAAAGTATTATAATATTTATTATCGTTCCCATATTTGTGATTACGGTTGGTTAGATTGGGCAATGAATGGAGCTACAAGTGGTAGCACAGGCTTATCAAAAGGACTTCAAGCCTATGAAGTGCAAATTGTATCGAAAAATAAAACGAAACCAATTAGTAAGAATTCAGTTAGCGCCATTCAAGATTATGTTGGCTATAATCAAGAAGGAAAAACTTTATCAGGTTGGAAAGTTGTTAATGATACAACATTGCTTCATTTTAATTCAAAAGGCGCCTTATCAAGAAATACCGTTGTCGATGGAAAAACGGTAAATGCAAATGGCTTTATCATTCAATCATCCAATTATTCTTGGGATGGACCAGTTCTTACAGCGTATAAAGGTGTAAATGAAGGACCAAGTGGTAAGGAAACTTACTACAATTTAGATATGACCGGTGTCTTAACGATTATGCGATCCATTGGAAATAATGATCTTTATTGGATTCGTTATGATGGCGTAAAGATGTTAGGTGATTATGTTATGATTGCAGCGAATTTTGATCTACGTCCAAGAGGAAGCTATGTTGCAACATCTTTAGGTATGGGAATTGTTTGTGATACAGGAGAATTTGTTTATACAAATCCGACGCAAATTGATATCGCTACAAATTGGTAATATTAAATTGAATGTTGTTTATAAGGGTGCTTTAAAATTAGATGGGGTTAGGTGAAATGAACCTTTAAGAAATTAAGGGG
>CAVBLW010000052.1:0-27987 GCA_963596085.1 Bacteroidaceae bacterium
AATATCTTGAAAACATAAGAAGATTTTATGAATCTAATTTAATTAAAGTTTTAACTGGCATTAGAAGATGTGGTAAGAGTGTTTTACTGAGTCAAATCAAAGATGAACTAGTATCGGAGTATGGAATAAGTAAAGATCATATTATTTCTATTAACTTTGAAGATGTTAAGTTTTCTAAAATCAAAGGTTATGTGAAATTAAACGATTATATTCTAAAACAAATAACTGATGATGATAAATACTATATTTTTTTAGATGAAATTCAACATGTTAATCAATTCGAAAAAACATTAGCTTCATTAAAAGCAACACAAAATGTATCTATATTTGTTACTGGGAGTAATTCTAAATTGTTGTCAGGCAGGCTTGCTAGTTTACTTGTAGGACGCTGCAAGGAATTTAAAATCATGCCTTTTACCTATAATGAATTTTTAAATTACTATAAAGAAAATGAATTAAAGCTTCCAGAAAAACCATTACAAAACTATATTAGATTTGGTGGGATGCCTCAACGAATGGATTATGAGTCAGAAGAGGATATTAAAGAATATTTGAAATCTATATATTACGGAATCATTGATAAAGATATCTGTAACACAAAAGCTAAAATTAATAAAGAAACTTTTATTACGTTATCTAAATATATAATTAGTAATGTAATAAAAGAATTTTCAGTTCCAAGTATAGTTGATTACTACAATCAAAATAATGTAGATAAAATTTACTGTGAAAATGTGTATAGATATTTAGAAAAATTAGAAAAAGCATGTTTAATATCTAGAGTTAAAAGATATGATGTTGCTACTAAAAGAACTCTAAAACAGGTTGAAAAACAATTTGTTGTTGATAATGGTTTTATGCTAGCATGCAGTGACTCTAATAAGATTTTTATCGCACATGCTTTAGAAAATTTGATTTATAACGAGTTATTATATAGAGGCTATGAAATAAAGATTGGAAAAACATACAAAGGTGAAATTGATTTTGTAGCTATGAAAGATGGCAAAAAGTGCTTTATTCAAGTGGCTTACTTGTTATCTAGCGACGATGTTATTGAAAGAGAATTTGGTGCATACAATTCCGTAAGAGACCCTTCACCTAAATATGTACTTAGCCTAGATGAATATGACATGTCTAAAGATGGAATAATTCACTTTAATATCGAAGATTGGCTGCTAGGAAAAGTAGATGTTATGTTATCATAAGTGTTAATAATTTAAAAAAAATCTGAATTTTTAACACTTAAATGAACAAAAAGACAAAAAATTCGTTGTTATTGATACCAATTTGCTACCACTAAGGTAGTGTAACAAACAAACAGTAAACAAAAACAGTTACGTTTTGCAACGAAACAGTATAAAGCGTAAACAAAAAGAGTTACTGTATAAAACTTATTTTCGAGTTTGAGTGACATGGTGCAATTAGCTGGATTTCTGTTTGAAAATTATTACATATTATTAATAACAAGCCCTTCTACATAACGTGGAAGGGCTTGTTTGTGAAGTGATGGGTATCGCTTCATTTATTTCTGACAGTGATGTATTTTTGATTTTTACTATTTGGCTTATTTGGAACAGTCATCTTAAGCTGACCACTTAATATTAATGGTTTTAAATACTTTCTTGTGAAATAAGTAAGATTTTTATATCCAAAGAATGAGCATATTTCTTGCTTGTTTCTTTCTGTTACACAAAATTCTAGAATCGATTGTGTAATATCCTTTGGGCTAACTTGGTCACTAACTTGGTCACTAACTTGGTCACTAACTTGGTCACTGACTAAGTCGTTCAAATTTTGATTGTAGTTTAAATTTTTTAAAGTTACTTTAAAATCCATTGCTGTTGATGAAAATTTAGGTTTAAATTCAGCTTTATATCCTGGAAGCATTTCTGTTTCGCTAATAATCTTTTTTAAACCACTTCCGCGTCTTTCCATATACTTCATGCGATGAAATAAATCGGCAATTACGGGATTTCTTCGCATAGAACGTATATTATAAATATCGTATTCTTGAATTGTTCCGCCTCCAAACATACCGCCTGGAGAAGCAATTTCTAAACGATCATCATACATATCGATATGAATTTCACTGCCAAGCACTATATAATCACGGTGGATCAGTGCATTGACAATAGCTTCTGTTATAGCTCGTTCAGCATAATCAGGTTTATCTACTCTGTATTGTGCTTCTTTAACAAATCTGACTTTAGAATTGTTTTTAATAAAATCAGTAGCGCTCTTTAATAGATAGATTAAATTTCCTTCATATTCTTTATCATCTAGTGCATCATCGAAGATAGAACCTTTTTCTAAACCGTTCCATCTAGTGCAAAATATGCGAGAATTGTACACTATATGTTGATCAGCCATGAGTTTTCCGGCGTTTGTTAAAAAGCCATTTTTATCAGCTAAACCAAACGAAATATAATCGGATGGTTCAAAATGAAGACCAGTTCTTTCTAAATAAGTTGCTTCCAGGAGTGTGAAACTATAATCCTTCTTTAAAGCATCTGTTAATAAAGTGTCAAATGATTGATTGGTTCCTTTTAGAATTAATTCATTGACGATGTAATCTGGAGCAATTACGCTTTCATTTCCAACACGAACATAAGCTTCCATAACACCATCCGCTTTGTAATAATAAGGTGTAGAACGTCCAGATGAAACTTCTAAAGCCAATAGTTTTTTATTATCTTCTACAAAGGGCTTTAAATTGAATTGAGGCAGAGGTGTTATGCGTTCTTTAATTAAACGACTAATTGCTTCAGCATTGTTTTGCACATTTGTTAATCCAATTGGTTCTCTATCATCTGAAATACCAAAAAATAAAGTTCCACCAATGCCATTAGAAAATGCACTAACACTTTTTAACCAACTTTTTGGTTTCTTTGTTTCAAGTGCAACTTTGAAATCACATTCCGTTGCTTCAGCAATTAATTGTTCAATCATTATGAATCCTCTTCTTTCTAGATGTGCATTGTTTGTCTATATTATACTTGGCATATTAAACTGTTCAATTTACAAACTAATATCGTTTATTGGCTCACTTATTGACTCATTAACTTGGTTAGTCGTAATTAATAATAAGGTTGGTGACAACGCATGAAAACAAATTGGTAAAAAATACCTCCAAACCGTGGCTTACAAGTACTAAAAACAGGCCATTTTATGCGCTTTTTAAGGGGTAGATGCAATATATTTCGTTGAGTTTGAATGATTCAAATAATAGGGTTCACTACATTTTGTATAGCATTTTTTATAGAGATATGTTGTCCATTCTTCAATAATTTCTTTCCATGAATATTTTTGTTTTATTTTTTCGGCTGTATCTAAATGTTATTCTTTCCCATCGGGATCAAAATCATCAGAGTTGAAATTATTAAATAAATTAATAATAAGTATAATCTTTAATCGTTTTCATTTTTATTCTTCTTTAATTCATATTCTTTAAAAGCTGTTCTAAATATGTATTTATCGTATCTTTTTCTTCTTTAAGAAATTCACTGGATATGTAATCCTTAGAATGGTTGCAATAGATGATGGCATCATCTATTTTCTTATTCAGCTCATCTTGCAAATCAAAAAGCATAGACATTTCCTCCGCAATTTGATCATTTGGATAGCCCTTTTCGATGGAATCATCCATACAGTCTTTTAATTCATAAAACAAACCCAATTTA
This sequence comes from Bacteroidaceae bacterium, assembly GCA_963596085.1. Taxonomy (GTDB): domain Bacteria; phylum Bacillota_I; class Bacilli_A; order Erysipelotrichales; family Erysipelotrichaceae; genus Absicoccus. Next base: position 3,681 of record CAVBLW010000052.1, read on the forward strand.
GCTTTTGCTTCATCCAGCGGTGTAGACTGTATAGGTTTTGGTTCGACATAAAAAGAGATTCCAAGCTTACGTAAATCATCCGCATTTCCATAAGCTTCTATAAGACAAAATCCATATTTCGAAATAAAATCCTGATATTTATGTCGAATTTCATTAAATTCATCAAGACCAAATTTTCTTAAAGCTTGTGTAGTTGTGTATTTTGAAATGAATTTTATATTTTGATTTTCAAGTTCTGCTTTTACTTTTGAAAGCGTACCACCTGGAATAGGCGCTATATTTGCTGTTTTTGTGGGTCTTACAATGATACTCATATTTCCCTCCTGTTTCAATTATTAATTTGTGCTTTTAATGTAATACTTCTTGCTAATTATACCATTTTAAGAAGGAGATTTTGTGGTTGTTCTTCTAGGATTAAGGAGAATGTCTTTTCTCGTAATTCCAAATAATCTTACGGGGTTTCAATAAAAATGATGACATTAAATCTGAAAAATCGAGCATGAATGCTAAAATATAAGAAAAGAATTGATATATAAAATAACAGTGTTATAATAACATTGTTACAAAAAGGAGACTCGAATGAGAAAAGTAACCGAAGGTGTAACAGAAGCATTATTAAGAAGTGCTAAAAAAGAATTTTTAATCTATGGCTATAAAGATGCAAGCATGCGAAGAATTTCTAGTGCAAGTGGGGTAAGTACCAATTCGATTTATACTCGATTTAGGGACAAGGCTGGCTTATTTGAAGCCGTTGTACAGGAAGCGGCAGATGGGCTGATGGACATTTATTTAAAGAGTATGTCTAATGCAAAAGAAAGGATAGATATTCAAGATGCAATACATGAAGGTGTAGATGGAACGGATTTAGTGCTTAAATATATCTTCGAAAATAAAGAGAGTTTTAAACTTCTTTTTGGCGCATGTGAAGGAACGAAGTATGAAAACTACTATGATGAACTTTCCGATATTGAAGAATCTTATTATCTTCTTTTTGCGAAAAAGTATATGAAAAAAGAATCAAAAGTCGATCCCTTTTTTATTCATGTTCATTGTCGGATGGGCTGGCAATATATTTATGAAATATTAAGCCACGATTTATCCTATGAACAAGCAAAAGAGTTTATGGAAAGTGTTTGTGCATTTAATTATGCAGGATGGAAGGTTGTACTCGGAATTGAATAAAGGTTATATGAGGCAGTACTTAAATCGTACTGCTTCTCTTATAGCATTAAAGTTAGTTTAATCTAACGAGGAAGGCAGATTATGAAAGAAAAGAAACAAAGCACGATGAAAAGACTAATGGATTTTGCAGGCAAGTATAAGTATTTTTCCTATGCATCACAAGTTTTAGCATTTATAAGTGCCTGGGTTGCATTGATTCCATTCTACAGTGTATGGAAAATTTTAAAAGAACTATTGGCAGTTCGTCCATATTATATGGAAGCAGAGCATATCATAGCTTATGGATGGGAAGCTGTTGTTTTTTCACTATTCGCTATGGCTTTATATATTGGATCTTTAATGTGTTCTCATGCAGCGGCATTTCGTGTTCAGTCCAATATGCGTAAAGAAATGATGGAACATGTTATGAAATTACCTTTGGGTTATATAGAAAAAAACGGAAGCGGTAAAATGAAGAAAATCATTAATGAATCGGCAGCATCTACAGAAACGTTTCTAGCGCATAATTTACCAGATCGAGTCGTATCGAAATCAACACCAATGGGTCTTCTTTTGATGATGATTTATTTTGACTGGCGACTTGGTTTGATTAGTTTAATTCCGGCCTTGCTGGCTTTTGTACTTATGGCAACGATGATGATGGGACAAAAACTTGCTTCCGATATGAAAGAATATCAAAATGCATTGGAAACAATGTCCAATGAAGCGGTTGAATATATTCGTGGAATCCCCATTGTGAAGACCTTTGGACAAACTATTTTTTCTTTTAAGCGTTTTAAAAATGCCATTGATACATATGAAAAATGGACATTGGATTTTACTAAGGCAATGATGATTCCAATGATTGGATTTACGACATTTGCGAATGGAATATTTGTAGCATTGATTATTGCAACCTTTATCTTGGCTAAGAATATGAACAATACATTTGTATTACATTTATTTTTTTATCTGATAATTACAACGGTTCTTACAACAACTTTGATGAAAATGGCTTATGCAGGAGAATCTCAACTCTTAGTCGAGGATGCATTAAAACGTATGGATGATTTACTTATGGTTAAACCTTTAGAAAACCCAATAGAAAAGGTCCACCTCAACGATTCTTCAATACAAATTGAAAATATTTGTTTTGCATATGAAGATACAAAAGAAAATGCGATTGATCAACTTTCTATGAAAATTGAACCAGGTCAACATATTGCTTTGGTTGGTCCTTCTGGTGGTGGGAAAACAACACTCGTTTCTTTAATTGCACGCTTTTGGGATGTGAAAAGTGGAAGTATTTCGATTGGTGGGATGAATATTAAGGAAATTCCAAATGAACAATTAATGGATACAGTTTCTTATGTTTTTCAAGATAGTAAATTATTAAAAATGTCGATTTTAGATAATATTCGCATGGGAAGAGCGGATGCAAGCCAAGAAGAAGTGATGGATGCTTTAAAGAAAGCAATGTGTATGGATATTATTGAAAAACTACCTGAAGGGATACATACAATGATTGGTTCAAAGGGAACCTTTGTTTCGGGTGGTGAAATGCAAAGACTATCGATTGCCAGAGCCTTTCTAAAAAATGCTCCCATCTTAATTTTAGATGAAGCAACTGCCTATGCAGATCCGGACAATGAAATCTATGTGCAACAAGCTTTTGAAAATCTATCGAAAGAAAAAACCGTAATTTTGATTGCACATCGTTTATCAACAATCACAAATGTAAATCAAATTTATGTATTAAAAGAAGGCAAAATTGTTGAAAGCGGAAATCATACAGAGCTTTTGGAAAAAAAGGGAATTTATCAACATATGTGGCGTGAATATAATCAATCCGTTGATTGGCAAGTTGGAAAGGAATAAGCAATATGATAGAAAAAATAAAACATCGATATGCATTATCATCTCAAGGAGCGAAACAAATGATTTGGGCTTGTATTAGTGTTGCCATTTCCAATTTGGTTTTGATGCTTCCTATTGCTTTGCTGTATCGTTTGGCTTCTTATTTATTAAATGGTCAATTGCCAGAAAATAAAAGCTTTTTCATTATTGGAATTTTTGTTACGGTCGTACTCATTTTATTTACGGCGTATATTCAATATAAAGCCACCTTTTTTTCAACCTATGTTGAAAGTGGTGTTCGAAGAAGAAGTCTTGCTGAAAAGTTAAGGAAACTACCATTGTCTTTTTTTAATAAAAAAGATTTATCTGATTTGACAAATACCATTATGTCTGGTTGTGCATTAATTGAAACGGCTAGTTCGCATTGGATTCCTGAACTGATTGGTTCGATGATTTCGATCACAATTATCGTAATCGCTTTATTTTTCTTTAACTGGAAGATGGCTTTTGCAGCTGTATGGGTCATGCCAATTTCTTTTCTTATTGTTTTAACTTCACGGAGTAAATTGTTAAAGATTCAAAAAAAGACCGTTAAAGATCGACTTGCAATGGAAGATGGAATTCAAGAAGCTTTAGAAAGCGTAAGAGATTTACGTGCAAATCATATGACAGCGAAATATATGGAACAACTTTCAAAGAAAATTGAGAAAGTTGAAAAGAATTCTATTTTCTTAGAATTTAGTAATGCAGTCTATGTATGTTCAGCACAAATGATTTTAAAGTTTGGAATTGGAACCGTTGCGCTTATGGGAAGTTCTTTATTAATACGGCATGAAATTGATTTATTAACGTTCTTTGCCTTTCTTTTAGTTGTGACAAGGATGTATGAGCCAATGCAAATTGCTTTACAGAATCTATCTGCCATTATTAGTATGGATACTACAACAAATCGAATGGATGAAATTTTATCTCATGAAGAACAAACCGGTAGCAATATACTTTCCAATGATGGATATGATATTATTTTTAATCATGTTGGTTTTTCATATAAAGAAGGAAAAGAAGTTTTAAGTGATGTAAGCTTTGTTGCAAAACAAGGACAAGTCACGGCTTTAATTGGACCTAGTGGGAGTGGAAAAACAACTGTCTCTCGATTAGCAGCTCGTTTTTGGGATTGTAAGCAAGGAACGATTACTGTAGGTGGTATGGATATATCAAAAGTAGATCCAGAGACTTTATTGTCTTTGTATTCCATTATCTTTCAAGATGTAACACTATTTAATAATACAATTTTGGAAAATATTCGTATTGGAAAAAAAGATGCCAGTGATCAAGAAGTCATGGAAGCAGCACGTTTGGCCAATTGCATGGATTTTATAGAAAAATTACCAGAAGGAATTCATACAATGATTGGTGAAAATGGATCAGAATTATCTGGTGGAGAACGGCAAAGAATTTCCATAGCAAGGGCTTTTTTAAAGGATGCACCAATTATTTTAATGGATGAAGCAACAGCTTCTTTAGATGTAGATAATGAATCCATTATTCAAGAATCGATTTCCAAATTAATTAAAAATAAAACTGTTCTTATTATTGCACATCGAATGCGAAGTGTGGATTGCGCCGATCAAATTGTTGTCTTAAAAGATGGAAAAATTGTAGAGCAAGGAAGTGCAAAAACACTAAAAGAACAAAATGGTATATATGCGCATATGTTAGAATTACAACATCGTAGCAATGCATGGAAGTATAGCTGATTTATGTTAGAAACATGCATATTAAAAAGATTATTGTAAAAGATAGGGTATAAGTTAGGATTTAGAATCTTATTTTGATTTATTATGCTTTTCGTAAATCAGGATTTTATCTCTTTCAAACGTTTTTGGCATAACCTTGTAAACTTCAAAATTATTAATTGTATCTACATGTTTATCAAAAGCTTCCATTAAATCGGTTAAAACCCGTAATTCATCTTTTAAAGATTCTAATTCGTCATCTTTTAAAGCAACCATAAAATCTAAATCACTTTTTCTTGTGGCTTCATTTCGAGCATAGGATCCAAATAAATAAGCTCGTTCGATTGAATCATAAGATGCGAAAACGGGTTGTGCTATATTTTTAATCTCATCGAGAGTATATATTTTTTTATAGTTCATCGTTTACCTCTTTTTTGTGTATTATAACATGCATCGTCATATGGTTTGTATGGCGAATACCTGTATATTTATTTTTATAATGAGACATTGTTAGTGCGCATTTAAAGGTTAATCTATAAATGATCAAATTCACTTTAAATGTTAAAGAAAGAGGACTTTTATTTGGGCCATATGATTCTGTTGATGATTTGATGGTAAAACTTAATATAGAAGAAGAGGAATCTGACTTATAATTTTTAGATGGATGATTTAGAATATTTTTTAAAAGGAGTTGAATACCTAAATGAATAAAGAAATGAAAAGCGAATGGACGCAATTAAAAAAGATAAAGGGTCAAATTGATACGATTGGAAAAAAGTATAGGGATGGAATTGAAGAAGAATTAGAAGAGATTGAAGAAGTTTGGGAAATTATCCATAAAATGTCTATGGACGAGATAAATGATGTTATTCACTCTTATCCAATTGAAAATAAAGACAAAATGTATCCATTAATGACGGCTTTATGTCTTTTGGAGATGGGAAATGGTGATATCAAACAAGCAGAGTCTTTATGGGAAGATTATCGATATGTTACAAAAACTTTTTACTTATACCGAATGGATATCTATGACTTGTATAGTCAACAATTGAAAACGGATAAAGGGATGATAGATTAAGAAACAAGTGAATATTATATGGAATAGATAAAAAGAACAATCCTTAAGTACACACGGCTCCAATTGCCGAACCACCTAAGAATTGCTCTTTGTATTTAAAGTATAGTTACTTCGGAAATAAAAATCAAGTGGATAAAAAGATAGAATGTCTGCTAATCGGTTTTCAACCCAATTGTCTGAACCTCCCCTTTTGTTCTATCTGTGTACAAGTTTAAGAAGGTTTATCGGATTCGATTTGATATAATTTGTATTGGAATAGAAATATGGAGGATTTTAAATGCAAAGAGTTAAGCTTTCAGAAAAACTAGAATTGTCTCGAATTATACAAGGTTTTTGGAGATTAGATAGTTGGGATTTTTCTTGTGAGGATTTAGTAGAATTTATGCATGGATGTATTGATCGAGGTGTTACAACATTTGATACAGCGGAAATCTATGGAGATACTTTATGCGAAAGTCTCATGGGAAAAGCCTTTGCGAAAGATCCAAAGATTCGCAATCAAATCGAACTGGTATCAAAAATGGGTATCTATAAAGAGAAGACTAATGGAAAAGACTTTGGATACTATGATACAAGCTATCATCGTATTATTCGCTCTTGTCATGAAGCATTGGAACGTTTGCATACAGATCATATCGATTTATATTTAATTCATCGAGAAGATCCGCTTTTAGATCCATGGGAATGTGCAAAAGCATTAAAACAGCTAAAAGCAGAAGGGCTTGTTAAAGAAGTAGGGGTTTCAAATTTTGATCCCTATAAATTTGAAGCCTTAAATCAGGCGATGGATGGTACTTTAGTTACAAACCAAATCGAATGGAATCCGGTATGTTTTGAACATTTTAATTCAGGGATGGTTGATTATCTAACTTACCATAAAATTCATCCGATGATTTGGTCTCCATTGGCAGGCGGTAGCTTGTTTACATCCAATGAAAGTCAATTTGTTAAAACAAGAAAGAAAATCGAAGAAATTGCGAAAAGACATCAGGTTGAACCATCGGTTATTGTCTATGCTTGGATTATGTATCATCCAATGGGTGCGATGCCATTGATTGGAAGTCAAAAGCTTTCTCGTTTAGATTTTGCAATCCAAGCATTGGATGTGAAATTAGAACGCTATGAATGGTATGAAATCTATAGTGCAAGTGGCCAACAAGAAATTCGATAATTTTTAATATAGAAAAGCGGAATAACTGACAGGGTTATTCCGTTTTGTCTAATTTATCTTTTTTTATAATTGTCGTCAAAATATTTACCAGCACGAATATCATCTGTCATGCCAGGATAAGGAGCTTCACAAATCACATCTTCATTATTGATTCCAGCATTTCCAATATAAGTGATTGTCGCAAATTCAGGAACGATGTATTTTGGATAAGTTTCGTATTTTGTACGTGCTTCTTCCATTTTTTGAATATGTTCATTTTGATAACAAACGGTGATTTCTGGATGTTCATGAACCCATTTAGGAAAGAAAATAACGCCATGAAGCTTTCCTTCATTTGGCATAAAATCAAGGGCTACATCTGTACCGGTTGGTTCAGTCCAAGTAATTTTAAATACACCATCCGTTAGTTTTACAATTTCTGCTTTTTGATCGGTGACCCATCTTCCGGCAACCATTCCACCATGAATGCGATAATCAACTGTATCTTCGTTTTTAGCATACCATTCATATTCCCAACCATTGGCATAAGTATAAATAAAATGTGTTCCTATAAAATCTTTTAAGTCTTTAAAATTCTTCTTCATTTGAATTTCTCCTTCATCGACTTTAATTTAACATAGGCTGATTGGACCAACTATCAATAGATGGAACATACCCTTGTAACATTTTGTTTATAGTGTTTGTTTAATTTCAGAAATCCATTCTTTGTTTTCAAAATCCTGTGGATAAACTAAAGATATTTCCCACGGAATGGCATCTTGGATTGTGATTTTATGAAGTCCTTTTGGCAAAGCTGTATTTTGATGAATATCTGCATCAATTCCAATTCCTAATTTTTGAGAACAAAAACGATAGATTAATTGACTTTCCATCGTACGAATCACAATGTTCGGTGTAAATTTAAAATCACTACAGCGTTGACTTAGATTATGATAGATGGAATATTTTTCATTTAAAGTAATGAGTGGTTGATCTTTTAAATCTTCGATTTGAAGGCTTTTTCGATTGTAAAAAGGATGTCCTTCATAGACTAATGCATTCATTTTTCCTGTATATATGGTTGTAGATTGTAAGTCGGCATATGCGTTTGTTCCTATGATAAATCCAAAATCTAAAGTATGATTCAATAGCTTTTTCATCACCTCTTGATTTTCCATTTCTTCCCATTGGACTGTTCGATTTGAATGATGTTTTATTTTTTGAAATAAGGCTTCTAAAGGAAGGACTTGTAAAGTTCCACAGGCGAAGCCAATATGTAAACAATGACTTCTATCATTGATTTGTTTCATCTTGCTTTTAATCGTTTCCATTTGATAAAGAAGTTGTTGACTATGTGTATATAAATAATCACCAGCTTCTGTAGGAATGGTACCACTTGAGCTTCGTTCAAAAAGCATCGTTTGAAATTCATTTTCTAAATTTTTTATAATGCGACTGAGTCCTTGAGGTGTGATAAAAAGTGTATTTGCGGCTTTATTGATACTACCTTGTTCATATACAAGTCGAAAACAACGAAGATCTCTTGTATCCATGATGTGAATCCTCCATAAGATATAATTTATTTTTTATTTCTTTTTTTAGAAAAGTCAATAAAAACATAAATTGATTTGTATCGTCTATATGAAGTTTAAAAATTGTTATAATAAATTAAAGTTGTTATGAAATATAAATGTTTGGGAGAGATATTATGCAAATTGATTTAACACAAGGACCAATTACGAAAACGATGTTAAAGTTTACCATACCCATGATTTGTGGGAACCTTTTGCAACAATTATATAATGTTGTGGATACATTGATTGTCGGACAATATTTAGGAGCCAAAGCCTTAGCAGCAGTTGGTTCTGCATATACATTAATGACTTTTCTTACTTCTATTTTTTTGGGACTTTGTTTGGGAAGTGGAGCTATTTTTTCTATTCGATATGGTGAGAAAAATATGGATCGCTTAAAAGAAGATATGTATGTTGCTTTTCTATTGACTGCAGGATTAACTTTACTTATTAATTTATTTATTTTTTGGAAGCTTGATTTCATTTTGCATTCTCTATCTGTGCCAAAGGATGTTTATGCTTTGATGCGTACCTATCTCTGGGCTGTGTTTTGGGGTATTGTGGCTACTTTTCTTTATAATTATTATGCGGCTGTCCTTCGTGCGATTGGGAATTCTTTAACTCCTTTATTGTTTTTAGGAATCGGTGCACTCACCAATATTGTATTGGATCTTGTTTTTATATTGCTTTTTCAAATGGGGGTAGCAGGAGCTGCTTGGGCTACTGTTATTGCACAGTGGATTACAGGAATTGGAATTTTAATTTATACGAAAGTGCGGTGCCCTTATTTACATTTAGAACATCGACATAGGCACATATCGAAAGAGAATGTACATGAAATCACCCAAGCATCTGTGCTGACTTGTTTGCAACAATCGGTTATGAATTTAGGGATTTTAATGGTGCAAGGCTTAGTTAATAGCTTTGGGACTATCGTAATGGCAGCTTTTGCGGCAGCGGTTAAAATTGATGCCTTTGCGTATATGCCATTACAAGATTTTGGGAATGCTTTTTCTACCTTTATTGCCCAAAACTATGGAGCAGGAAAGAAAGATCGTATAAAAAAAGGAATTCTTAGTGCAACTTTCACTTCTATTCTATTTGCTTTGATTGTATCGGCCATTGTTGTGATTTGTGCCAAGCCACTTCTTTTAATCTTTGTTCATGCCCAACAGACAGAGATTTTAGAGGTTGGTATATCTTATTTACGGATCGTTGGGGCCTTTTATTGTGGGATTGGCATCTTGTTTTTGCTCTATGGATTGTATCGAGCAATTAATCAACCTGCACTTTCACTTGTACTTACGATGATTTCTTTAGGAACACGTGTTTTACTAGCTTATCTTTTGTCGGCAATTCCTACGATTGGCGTCATTGGTATTTGGTGGGCTGTTCCAATTGGTTGGTTTCTTGCAGATAGTGCAGGAATTCTATGGTATCGCTTAATGGTACGAAAAAAGATAAATTCGAGGAGGTCAATTTCATGAAAGAGCATTTCGATGAAGGAATTATTGATGTTCATGCACATTTTTTAATACCTGACTATATAAATTTATTAAAGAAACACGATGCAATAATGGAAGATGGTTTTCCATTGCCTGATTGGCAGATTGAAAAACACTTAGAGCTGATGGGAAAATGTCATATTTCATGGAGCTTATTATCTCTATCTTCGCCACATCCATATTTTAAAGGATATGAAAAGGAAGCACTTTCTATCTGTCGAAAATTGAATGAAGCTTGTCAAGATATCAAGAGGAATTACCCGAATCAATTTGGATTTAGTGCTTGTCTTCCTCTTCCAAATGTAGAAGCTGCAATCGAAGAAGCAATTTATGCATTGGATGTGTTACATGCCGATGGAATAAAATTAGCGAGTAATAGTCGTGGACAATATCTAGGTTGTAAGGAACTGGAACCCCTTATGGAAGAATTAAACAAAAGGTCGGCTGTTTGTAATATTCACCCGCATAGACCCGAACCAATCAAAGAAGGTCTCTTTTCTTCTGGCCCAGTACCGCTATTTGAATTTTTAGCCGATACCACTAGATCGGTCTTAAACCTAGTCAGCAATGGCGTCATTCTTCGTTATCCGAATATAAAATGGATTATTCCGCATTGTGGTTCCTTTTTACCAAATATTTATGATCGTTACCTTGGTATGTCGAAAGTATTAATACCACAAGGAATGATGGAAGATATTGATGTTAAGAAAAGTTTTGAAAAACTTTATTATGATTTGTCAGGAAATCCTGCACCGAATCTTCTCCGTTGGCTTTTGACAATCACATCAGAGGATCATATTTTATATGGCTCAGATTATCCGTTCACAGCTGCAAATCAAATTGAAACAAACTTAGACAAGTTAGAAAAGATGTTAAATGAAGAGGATCTTAAATCCTATAAATCAAAGATTCTACGTGATAATGGAAAAAAACTATTTATGAAAGATTAAGAAAGGAGAGCGTATGCGTTTAGCCTTGGTTCAAATGTCAAATGATGGAAATATGAAATTGAATTTAAATAAAAGTTTACAAGCAATAGAACAAGCCGCAAAACAAGAAGCAGACCTTGTCTTGTTTCCAGAAGTACAATTAACCGAATTTTTCCCTCAATATCCTAAACAAGATGTACAGCAATATGCCTTAACAATCGATGACGACAGAGTGAAAAAACTTTGCAATGCATGCAAGAAAAATCAGATTTCTGCCGTACCAAATATATATCTTCTTGAAAAAGATAAAACCTATGATGCCAGTATTTATATCGATAAAAAAGGTGAAATAAAAGGTATACAGAAAATGGTGCATGTCGCACAAGCCCAACAATTTTATGAACAGGATTACTATACGCCATCAAATGAAGGCTTTCGTGTTATTGATACAGAATTTGGGAAAATTGGTATTGTCGTATGTTTTGACAGGCATTATCCAGAAAGTATACGAACTGAAACATTGCAAGGTGCTCAACTGATTCTGATTCCAACGGTTAATACAAAAACAGAGCCATCACAGATGTTTGAATGGGAACTAAGAGTACAGGCCTTTCAAAATAGTGTTTTTGTTGCAATGTGTAATCGTGTAGGTATAGAAGGAAATATGTCTTTTTCTGGAGAATCAATTGTGGTTGATGCAAATGGTGAAGTTCTTCTCAAAGCCGATGATCAAGAACAAATCTTATATGTGGATATTGATCTTATGGAAGCTTTAAAGATAAGGGATAAAAAAACATATACTCAGCTTAGAAGACCAGAATATTATTGTTTATAAAATGTTTAGTTTTTTCAAATTCTTTGTTAAGGATTACGCTATATTATAAGGATAGATCGATTTAAATTGAAGAAAATAGATTAATATAGGTGAACAAATGGAAAAGAATACAGTAAAAAAAAGAATCTTTATTTCTAATGCAATGATGGTTCTATTTACACTCATCGTAATTTTTATAATTAATGTGCTTGTGATAAAAGGATATTCAGAAATAATAGAGGATGAATTTAAAGCTTCTATAGCACAGTTTGTAAATGCAGATCAAGTTGATTATTTGCTGAAAAGTTATACCGTTCGTCGCAATGATTTTTTTCTATTCTTTATTGTTGACGGTATTCTGTGTAGCGGAATTCTTGTTATTATTAGTCAATTCTTTACAAAAAAGCTGACAAATCGGATTATGGAGCCTTTAGATACATTAGCAGATGCTGCAAAAAGAGTACGTGATAATGATTTAACACAAATGATTGATTATACTGGTGAAATAGAATTTGAAAATGTGTGTTCAGCATTTAATGAGATGCAAAAATCTGTTTTAAGCGAACAAGAAAAGAACAATAAATATGAAAAAGCAAGAACCGATATGATTGCAGGGATTTCACATGATCTTCGTACACCACTTACGGCAATTCGAGGATCAATTAAAGGCTTAATGGACGGTGTGGCTTCTAGTCCCGAACAAGAAGAAAAATTCTTGAATATTGCTTATCGAAGAACGGAGGATATGGAACAGTTGTTGAAGCAGTTGTTTTATTTTTCAAAGATGGAAACGGGGAATATGCCGATTTACTTACAGAAAATTGAAATATCGAGTTTTTTACAGAACTATATAAAATCAAAACAAGATTTTATGGATTCTGAAAAAGAAGAGATAAAGCTTGATACGCAAGGAATAAAGGCAGAGCTTTTGATAGATCCTGAACAATTTCAAAGAATTTTAGATAATCTTTTAGAAAATAGCCGGAAATACGGGGAAAAGACTCCTCTAATAATTGATATTGGTCTTAAAAAAACGGCACAATCTATTCTTATTTGTTTTAAGGATCATGGAATTGGTATATCGAAAGAAAAGTTACCACATATTTTTGAAGAGTTTTATCGAGGAGATGAATCTCGAAATCAGAAAGAAGGAAGTGGATTGGGTTTATATGTCGTAAAATATTTGATTGAAATAATGGGTGGTCATGTCAAAGCTGAAAGTAAAGATGGCTTAGCTATTTATCTAGAACTACCTTATTGTAAAGAAGGGATAAAAGATGACAAACAATAAGAAGATTTTAATTGTAGAAGATGATGTGGATATTAGCGTAATTGAAGAGGCTTATCTAGAATCGGCAGGCTTTCATACCAAAATTGTAGCGGATGGTTTATCAATCAAAAAAATAATTCAAGAAGAGTCCTTTGATTTGATTTTACTTGATTTGATGCTTCCAAATAAAAGTGGATATGAAATTTGTATGGAGATTCGTGATTTAATTGATATTCCCATTTTGATGGTTACTGCAAGAGAGGAAACTGTGGATAAAATTAGAGGTTTAGGACTTGGTGCAGATGATTATATCGTAAAACCCTTTGATCCAGCAGAATTACTTGCTCGTGTTAACGCAAATCTAAGACAGTATGAACGGATGCAAAAGAATCAAAAGGATAATTTAGAAGAAATTAAAATTCATGATTTACGAATTTTGGTAAATAGTTGGAAAGTTTATAAAGGAGAAAAGGAAATCAAGTTTCCCAATCGTGAATTTGAAATTCTTAAGTTCTTTGCGATGAATCCCAATATTGTTTTTACCAAAGAGCAAATTTTTGAAAAAATATGGGGCTATGATTACGTCAATGACAACGCAACAGTCATGGTACATATTAATCGAATTCGTGATAAGATTGAAGATGATAGTAAAAATCCTCAAATTTTAGAAACTGTATGGGGTGTTGGTTATCGTTTAAATAATCGTTTATAAAATATTTAGAAAATTACCTCCGATTTGTTTAATGTAGGTAGATAAAATGCCTGCATAGATAGAGGAGGTTTTTATATGTTGAAAGAAGGAATTGGAGGATTTTGTATGGCTCTCGCTGACAGTGTGCCAGGTGTATCTGGTGGAACAGTTGCCTTTATTATGGGATTTTATGATTCGTTTATTTCCGCTATTCATCATCTTGTATTTGGAAAAAGAAAGGAAAAAAGAGCGGCGATCACTTATTTATTTAAACTCGGTATAGGTTGGATTATTGGAATGGTTTTAGCTATTTTGATTTTATCTGTATTATTTGAAAGCCATATTTATACGGTGAGTTCTTTATTTATAGGCTTTATTGCTGGTTCCATTCCATTGGTGATTAAAGAAGAAAAAGCGAGCTTCTGTGAAGTGAGAAAAGGCATTTTATTTTGTTTTGTGGGAATTGTACTTGTTGCAGGGATTACTTGGCTCAATGGAAACGTTGGTAAAACAAGTATGGATTTGAGTCACTTTTCAATTGGACTTGGCATAAAATTATTTTTGATTGGCATGATTGCAATTTCAGCGATGTTTCTTCCAGGTATTTCTGGATCTACACTTTTATTAATTTTTGGTGCCTATATCCCAGTGATTTCAGCTATTCGAGAATTTTTGCGATTGAATTTTACATATCTTCCTTGTTTGATCTTCTTTGGTTTTGGCATATTGATAGGAGCAGCTACGATTGTAAAAGGCATTAAATTTTGTTTGGAGCAATATCGACCACAAACTGTTTATATGATTCTTGGTATGATGCTTGCATCTTTTTATGCAATTATACAAGGGCCAAGCACTTTAGATTTACCAAAAGAAGCAATGAACTTGGGTAATTTTCAATTATTGCCTTGTTTAATTGGAGCAACATTGCTTGTCAGTATGCAAAAAATGAAGGAAGTTAATGAGAAATGAAATTGTCTTTTTTGTTAGAATAAAGACATGGAAAAATTAAAGAAAATGTATTTTGATCTTTCATGGGAATTTTTAAAAGATTATATTGCCTTACCTTATGATCAAATGATCAATTATTATCAACACGATCCCGATGCTTGTATCTTAGAGAAAAAAGATACACTCAATTATTTTTTATTTTCTTATCCATTGGTCAATGGGCTAGAAAGAGGGATTTTATTGGTCTATGATAAAGAAATTATCATTGCCGATTGTTCTTTTATGCATGGAAGTATGGATGCCGTCATGAAAGAAGAAAAAATCTATGATTATATAACTTTGGAATCGGATTGGTCAAATCTAGAATATTATACTTTATGTAATTATATGTTTGATGAAGAATATCCTTATTGCTTCAGCAAAAAGGATCGATTTTTTGAAGGAGAAGTATCCTTTTTCACCAATGCGTATGTTACAAAGACTTATCGTAGACAAGGTATCTTTTCTTATATGTTAGATTTATCAAAAGAAATAATTTTTCGCCAGTCAAAAGAAGAAATTTATTATTCCATTTTTTCTTTGGATCCAGATATTCCATGTTACGGTCCAGATACAAAGGATGAGCCTTACTATTATTCAATGAAAGATGAACCAACCCGATTATTGAATAAGAAAATTTTAGAAAATAAAGGATATATTGCCCTTCGTTTAGAAGATGAAGAAGAAGGGGATGGGTCCAAGCTTTGGTATGCGGTATACAAAGGAAAAGAAAAAATTATAGATGTAGATATGATTTAGGAGCGGAGCAAAGCTCCTTTTTCTTTTTGTCTTTTTGAGATAGAGCGTTTTGTAGAAATTGCAGAACATATTTTTGTGTATTAGAATATAATAAAAATACTATAACATTTTAATGGGTGAGGAGGACAAGTCATGGAAATCAAAGATATTGATTTTTATGTGCAAAAGGGCAATCTAAAAAAAGAAAATTTACAAACGGATTTACTTCTGCTCTTTGTCTTGGAAGGAAAATTAAATATTCGTTATCTGGATGATGATTATCAAATGTCGAAAGAAGATATTCTGCTCATCAATCCAGGAATTAATTATGAAATCAATAAAACGGAAGAAGCTTTATATGGTGTAGCATCCTTTTCTTTGAAGTTTTTGGCAGAAGTTTTAAAAAGTAGAAATATGATGTTTTATTGTAATTCAGTAGTTGATGAAACACATTCTTATCAAGATTTAAGGAATTTATTTTATGAACTTACAATCGAATATACATCTAAACTTCATCAATCGTCTTGTTACATGAATAGCTTATTATTAAAGCTTTTGGATTGCCTTGTTGAACATTATCAAGTTTCTCAAGAAAATGTTGTCATGCAAGAAAAGTCAGAAAATGATTTAAGAATGAGAGAAGTCATGCAATACATCATGGCAAATATTGATCGTGAAATTAGTTTAAATGAATTAGCGAATCAAATGTTTGTTTCGCCTTCTACTTTGTCGCGTATTTTTAAAAAAGATACGGGTATTTACTTTGCAGAATATGTAATGCAACTTCGGGTGAAAAATGCAGAAGAACTTCTTAAATATTCTCAACAAAATATAACGCATATTGCGATGGTATCTGGTTTTACAAGTTCCGCTTCGTTTAATCGAGCGTTTAAAAAAGTGACGGGTCTAACACCCAGTGAGTATAGAGATGCTTTTCATCAATCCGAAGGTGATTATCTAAAACAAAAAGAACAAGAAAAAATTCAAATACGAGAAGAATTGAAGCAAAAAGGTTATGAAGATGGAAAACAAGGACAGAGTACATGTGTTCCTCTCGATTTAAAAACCTGTCTAGGACATAAATACAATCGTCCTTGGAATCAAATGATTAATATAGGACCAATGTGGGATTTGACAAAAGCGAATATACAATCGCATATTCTTTATTTAAATGAAAAATTACATTATAAATATTTTCGTTTTTGGAATGTTTTTTCGAAAAGAATGTTAATCAATGATGGATATACAAAAGGACAATATAATTATGATGTTGTCAACCAAGTGTTTGATTTTCTTGTGCAAAATCGATTGAAACCATTTATTGCGTTTGGAAGACGACCAGATATCGCAATCAAGTCGGATGGGAAAAGAGTTTTCTTTGATGAACAATATATTCTCTTTTCATCAAAAGAAAATTGGCAAGCGATGGTTGATGATTTTATTAGAAATATAGTCAGTCGATATGGACAAGATGAAGTTTCACAATGGATCTTTGAATTGGATCGAGATTTTGAAGAAACTTTAGATGGTTCGGAAAATCGATTGTATGAAGATTCACAATATGATTTTTTTGAAGCATGGAATTATTTATATCGTACAATCAAACGTAGAATTCCGTTAGCAAAAGTTGGGGGAATCAGTAGCCTTATTAGTAAGAATTGGAATTTTCTTAATGGTTTTTACCAACAATGTAATCAAACAAAGGTGAAACCGGATTTTTTATCCTTTCTAGTTTTTCCTTATGAGTCCTTTAAAGATAAAGATCTTCGTTTTGTACGAAAGGTATCTCAAGATAGGAATTGTGAAGAAAATCAAATCAAAGAAATTAAACGTCTATTAGAACTTAATGATATGCAAGATACCGCAATTTATATTACAGAATGGAACAATTCCATCTCCAATCGTAATTATTTAAATGATAGCTGTTATCGGGCAACCTATATTGTGAAAAAAGTAAATTCTATTGCGAACTCTGTAGCAATGTTAGGAATTATGGCAGGCACCGATTGGGTATCGAGTTATTTAGATACGGTTGGTATTTTAAATGGGGGTATTGGCTTACTAACCAAAGATACGATTTGTAAACCAGCTTATTTTGCCATCGATTTTTTAAATCAATTGGGAGATTATTTATTAGATCAAGGTGAAAACTATATTGTGACAAAAAAGGAAAATGGGGATGTTTATATTTTATGCTTTCATCATATCTGGTTTAAACAAAGATATTTCTTATCGGATGAGGATGTCGATGTACGAGATGATTTTGATATGATTTTTGAAAATGAAAAGCCAATTCATCTGAATTTTCATATTAAGAATTTCGATAAAGCTGGAGAATATTATGTGAAAAGAAGAATGCTGAATCGAAAGAATGGAAGCATTTTAAATGAATGGGAAAAATTTCAATACGATAAACGAATGACACAAAGAGATGTAAAGTATCTGCAAGGAATTAGTTTTCCTACACTTTCACAAGATCGTGTGCATGTAGAGAATACATTGGATATAAAAGTGTCAATTGAACCCCATGAAGTCAGTCTTATTCATATATTTATGAGATAAAACGGAATGTTATGCAATAAATGATGTATATTTGTTGCATAACATTTTTTTGTAACCGTTTTCTTTAAAAAAATCCATACACTAACAAAATATATGAAAAGAAAAGATGTAAGCGCTTTAGTATTATATAAGCGTAGAAAGTCAGAACCGGTACTGAAGTAAAGAGAGGTAAATTAATGGAAAAGCGAAAAGCATCTAAAGCCGCAACCTTATGTTATGGTTTTGGAGACTTAGCATCACAATTTGTTTGGACTTATGTTGGATCTTATTTAACGATTTATTATACGGATATTGTTGGAATTGCCCCTATTGCAGTATCGGTCATTATGATGGTTGCACGTATTTGGGATGCAATCAATGACCCGATGATGGGAGCGATTGCGGAAAGAACGAAATCAAAATTTGGAAGGTTCCGTCCTTATATAGCATTTGGATCCCCATTGCTTGCGATATTCAGCGTATTAACTTTTACAAACCCATTTGGAGGACAGTCTACAGCTGGTGTACTCTGGGCAGCGATTATCTATATTATTGCTGGTATGCTTTACACTTTGGTTAACATTCCTTATGGAGCACTTGCTGCGGTCATGACTGAAGATGCAGATCAAAGAAACGTATTGAATACAACAAGAAATATTGGTATGAACCTTGGAATGGTTATTGTAAATGGAGTATCCGCTGGATTAGCACTTAAATTTTCTGGTGAAGGTGCAACAGTAGCAAATGGGCATGGATATATGATGGTTGCTTTGGTGTATGCAATTATCTCTATTCCTTTATTCTTTATTGTATTCCGTACATCGGAAGAAGTTGTACAACCTACGCATGAACCAAAGCCATTTTCTTTCAAAGAAACAATTGACAATCTTGTAAAAAACAAATATTTGATGATTATTACTTTAGTTATGGCATTACAAATGACTGCATTTATGGGTCGTATTGCTGTTACAGCGTTCTATGTCATTTATTGTTTAGGCTCATTTACAATGATTTCACTTATTATGACAATTCCATCGATTGGAGGCATTATCGGATCATTCTTTGTTCCAACTTTTGCGAAAAAATTTGGAAAACGAAATGTCTTGATGTGGTCCATGATTATTCAAGCAATTGGGTTGATTATTATGTATTTAGCACCTTTTGACAACATGAAAATGGTGTTAGCTGGTGATGTAATTTTCGGATTATTTAACGTAGGATTCCCAATGAGTTTATCCATGGTTTCAGATTCTGTTGATTATATGGAATTGAAAACAGGGGTTCGTACCGATGGAACTGCTTATGCAACCTATGGACTTGCAACAAAATTCGGAAATGCGGTTGGTGGAGCTTTTGGTGTAGTTATTATGTCCGCTTTTGGATATGTAGCCAATGCGCAACAAACTGCAACCGCACTAAAAGGAATCAATTTCACGGTCAATCTTTTACCAGCTATTTTATTCTTACTTGCAGCGGCTGCATGCTTATTATGGAAGATGACAGACCGTGACGCAGATGATATTCGTGAACAATTAAAGAAAAGACATACAGAACAAGCGGAGGTAGAAAATGTATAAATATGAAAAAAAAGGACCAAAACGTGGAGTAGCTTTATATAGCTATTCTGCAGAATTTGGACTAACGAAAACATTAGAAGATTGTTTTGAAGATCTTTATGACATGGGTGCACATGGAGTTGAAATTTTAGCCAATACCCATATTGAAAATTATCCATATCCTACCGATGAATGGGTAGAAAAATGGTGGAGATTGTGTGACAAATATGAAATCGTTCCAGTTGAATATGGAAATTGGATTGATTCACATGTTTTAGGTGATCGAGATTTAACAACCGAAGAATCCGTTGCAATGTTAGAACGTGATATTCGATTGGCACATCGCCTTGGATTTACTGTTATGCGTACGAAAATGCCAGTTATCAATGATTTGTTAGAACCTGTTAAAAATTGGCGAGAAATTATTAAAGGGGCACTTCCACTTGCTGAAGAATTAGGAATTCAAATGTGTCCGGAAATCCATACGCCGTCAAATTTAAAAGGAAAATTAGTGACTGATTTTGTGGATTTCATCAAAGAAACAGGAACAAAGAATTTTGGATTGAATATTGATTTCTCCGTATTCCGAACAGAATTTAAAGAAGGGGAATGGGTAGATCCAAATTATACGCCAAATAAACCAGAAGATATTATTCCGCTTTTACCATATATCTATTGTTGTCATGCTAAATTCATTAACATGAGTGATGATTTTGAAGAAACAACCATTCCTTATGCAGAAGTAATCAAAGTTATGGCTGAAAATGGATATGAAGGCTATTTATTAAGTGAATATGAAGGTGCGGATAAGTACGACGAAGGATATGAAGTTGGTCAAACACTTCGTAAACAACATATTATGCTTAAGAATTTATTAGGAGATTAAGGAGGAAATAAAGTATGGAAAAACAGGTCATTCAATCCGTTGGATTTAGAAATATTAAGAATGAAAATGGAGAAGTAACAGGTTTTCAATTTAAGGTGAGATTACCTTATTATCGAGGAATTTTCCTTTCTCAAATTCGTCCAGGAACTTTATATGTTGATGGTGAAAAAATTGAAAAAGAAGAAATTGTTTGGAATGTGAATGGTGAAGATTTCACTAATGAAGAAATGGCAGTTGATTTCCAACGACATTGGTCTGTTACAACACCAGCGGTTATTAAAGTGAAAAAAGCTGGTGGTTTGAAACAAGGCTTTCATGATTTGAAATATGGTTTCTGTTTCACATCATCTTATATGCCACCAATTATTCAAGCACATTTAGATCCTGATCAAGAAAATATGGTCTTTATGCCTGAATTTGGTCATCACGTCAATGAAAGACGATTATTAATCGTATAAAGAAAAGAGGGAAGTAAAATGAGTAGTAAATTACCAGTAGGTATTCAAGTTTATGGTTTAAGAGATTTATTAGAAAATACACCAGAAAACTTTAAAAATGTAATGCAAGAAGTGAAAGACATGGGCTATGATGGCGTTGAATTAGCCGGTTTATATGGTCTTTCTCCAGAATATGTCAAAGAAACATTGGATGAAATTGGTTTGATTCCCATTAGTGCACACATTGCGTTTGCGGAAATGATGGAAGATTTAGATCAAATCATTAAAGATTACACAACAATTGGTGTGAAATATTTAGTTATGCCTTATATGGCTGAAGAATATCGACCTGTTAATCCAAGTGGATTTAAAGAATTTCTTCCACTCTTAAATGAAGTAGGAGAAAAAATTCATAAAGCAGGAATGACCTTCTTATATCATAACCATGATTTTGAATTCGTTAAATTAGAAGATGGAAGATGGGGTTATGATGCGATGTTTGAAGCAATTCCACATGATCATTTAATGTCAGAATTAGATACTTGTTGGTGTGATGTTGCCACTGGACAAGCAAGTGAGTTTGTAAAAAAATATACGGATCGTATTCCTGTTGTACACCTAAAAGATTATATCAAAAAAGGTGAAGTAAAAAATATGTACAAATTAATCGGAATTGATTCCGAAGAAGATGAAAATGATACAGGTTATTTTGGATTTAGACCGGTTGGATTTGGACAAATGATTTGGGAACCAATTTTAGAAGCATCTTTAGAAGCAAATGCCAATTGGGTGATTGTGGAACAAGATGAACACTATGAATTAAATCCACTTGAATGTGCAAGAAGAAGTCGTGAATATTTAAAAATTTTAGGATGGTAAAAGGAGAAAGACAATGAAAGAAATTCGAATTGCGATTATTGGAACTGGTATGATCTCACACAGACATATGACAGTGATTGAAAATTTACAAAAAAGAGGACAAGCTTTAAAAGTTGTTGCAGCAGCAGAAATTGATAAAGAGAAATTAGAAGCTTTTGGAAAACAATATGGGATTGCGGAAGAAAATTTATATCAAGACTTCCGTGAAATGTTAAAAAGAGATGACATTGATGAAGTAGAAGTTTGTGTACACAATAACTTACATACTTCCGTTGCAACAGCAGTTATGGCTGCTGGATTTGATTGCTACTCAGAAAAACCAATGGCTGCAAGTTATGCAGATGCGAAAATTTTGTATGATGCACAAAAGAAATATGGTAAAAAATTAGCCGTACAAATTAGTTCAATCTATAATCCGCAAACTCGTATTGCGAAGAAAATGATCGAAGAAGGAAAACTTGGAAAAATCTATCATGTAAGAAGTGTCGGACATCGTCGCCAAGGACGTCCTGGATATGATATGCCGTTCTTTAGCAAAGATTTCATCAATCCGAAAGTTGGTGTTCATGGACCTTTATTTGATTTAGGAATTTATCACTTAGCACAAATGTTGTATGTATTAGGTATGCCAGAATTAGAAAGTGTTTATGGTATGCAATCCTGTGATTATTGGACAGATGAAAGAATTGATAAATTGACTAATCGTACAGCGCCAGTTGAAGACTTAGGTGTTGGTATGGCTCGATTTAAAGGTGGTATTTCAATGGATATCTATGAAGATTGGGCAATGCATATGGATGATATTGGGACAAGCTTTATTGCTGGATCAAATGGTGGACTTAAATTTACAGATGTTGATACAACGGGTGGTCCATTAGCTGTACCAGAAGGAGGTTCTATTGTTGGTGGTGGAGCCTTACAAAAACCGAAATTAGAATGGTTTGGTGTCGATGAAGATGGAAACTTATTTGATAATAAGTTAGATTGTGCAATCGATGACATTACCGGTATGCAAGAATTAATGTTACATCCAGAAATGGAAATGTATAATGATAATCAATTGCAATGGTATTCCTATTTAAGAGGAGAATTGGATGATACAACACGTATTGATTCCCCTTATATTGCAATGCAGACGGCATTCCTTTCAGAAGGTGTTGTTCTTTCAAGTGAATTAGGAAGAAGTGTAAGTGCTGAAGAAATCAAACAAATGTCTAAGTCAATTGCATTACGTGAACAAGAAACACCATTCGGAACAATTACATATGATTTCGATGAGTACAAACCAGAATAATAAATAGGAGGAAAGAATATGGCAAAAGATATTCGTTTAGCAATCATTGGTCATGGATTCATGGGACATGAACATGAAAAAATGTTAAGTGATTTCCCAGGAATCAAATTAGTTGGAATTTCAGATCGAGATCCAAAACAATTAGAAGATGTTATTGAAGGCGTTAAAAGATATGCCAGCAATGAAGAATTATTCAATGATCCTGAAGTTGATGTTGTTTTAATTGCTGCTAATAATAATCAACATGAAAAATTAGTTTTACAAGCAGCAGCTGCAAAAAAAGATATCATTTGTGAAAAACCAGTCGCAATGAGTTTAGAAGAATTAGATCATATGGAACAAGCTGTAAAAGAAAATGGTGTGAAATTTACAGTTCACCAACAAAGACGATATGATCCAGACTTCCGTACCGCAAAAGAAGTTTATGATTCAGGTACATTAGGTAATGTTTATGCGATTAAAAACTTACTATATGGATTTAATGGAAATATGCATGACTGGCATGTCTTTGTAAGCGAAGGTGGCGGTATGTTATATGACTGGGGTGTACATTTATTAGATCAAGTTTGTTGGATGTTCCCTGGCGTTAAATTAAAATCTGTATTTGCGGATATCCGTAATGTAATCAATGAAGAAGTGGATGATTATTTCAACATTATGCTTCGTTTTGATAATGGCGTAACTGCAACGGTTGAATTAGGAACTTACTACTTAGCAGATAAAGTAGAAGATAAATGGTTTGAAAGACATTGGTTTGTTGCTGGGGATAAAGGAACGGCTTATGTCGATGGTTTCTTCCCAGAAGGTAAAATTGTACGAACTACAAGCTTACTTACAAATGTTGGCGGTAAGCGTACGATGACAGCTGCAGGACCAACTCGTTCATTTGGACCAGCACCAGAAGGAAGAATCGCAACAGAAGAACTTCCAAAAGTAAATACAGAACATCGTAATTACTTCGAAAACTACGTAAAAGCTTATAATGGCGAAGAAGATTTCCTTGTTCAAATTCCAGAAGTACGTAGAATTTTAAAACTTATGGACGCTGTTCGTGAATCAGGACGAACAGGTAAATCAATTGATTTTGAATAAATTCTAATCAATTGATACAATCCTCCTAGATGCATCGGAATCAATGATTGCGTATTTGATGATTTGAATTGATTCTAGATGCATCCATACTATGATATTTAAGAGGTAGAATATGAAAGAATATGGATTTGG
>CAVBLW010000053.1:0-27191 GCA_963596085.1 Bacteroidaceae bacterium
GAATGATTCGACATTTATCGCACATTGGTTTTACGGATGGTCTTACTTTCATTTTCTTTCCTTTCCAACCACATATTCAACAGACCTGCTAAAATGCGTATGAAATCATGCGGATTTTAACAGAAATGTGGTATATCTAAAAACGCAAGAATTGCGCTTAATAATTATAAGCGCAATTTACTTGTTTTTCAAGGCTTCTTTCATACTTGTCCAAATTTCATCCATGGACGCGTCGGCTTTAATATGAGAGACAATGCCTTTCTTTTCATAATATGCAATAACAGGTTCTGTATTTGTCGCATATTCATTTAAACGAACTTTTAATGATTCTTCATTATCATCTTTACGTTGTGTAAGATGTCCACCACAGTGATCACATACACCTTCAACTTTTGTTGGTTTTGAATAAACATTGTAGATTTCACCACAATCTCCACAAGTACGACGACCTGTTATACGACGAGTTAATACTTCATCATCAATATCCATTGCAATCACAACATCAACTGCTAAATCCGTACCTTCAGTCATTTCTTCAAAAGCTTTTGCTTGATCTAACGTACGTGGATATCCATCTAATAAATATCCATTCTTTTTATCCGTTAAAGTTGCTAAATAATCTTTAACCATTTTATTGGTAATTTCATCTGGAACAAGTTTACCTTGCTCTGCATAAGCTTTTGCTTGAAGTCCTAGCTCTGTACCTTGTGAAATATTTGCACGGAAGATATCTCCTGTTGAAATATGATTCACATTGTACTCTTCTTTAATCTTACTTGAAAAAGTTCCTTTTCCAGAGCCTGGGGCTCCCATAATAAAAATGTTCATAATTGTTACTCCATAGACCTTAGTCTTGATAATATTTCTTATAAGCTTTTTGAGTAATCAAACCTTGAACTTGACGTACAGTTTCAATGGCTACACCGACGACAATAATCATTCCGGTTCCACCTAAAGCCATACTACTTGGCATATCTGGCCAAATTAATGGCATTGCGTGTGGAATTACCGAAATAAAAGCCAAAGCAACTGAACCTAAAACTGTAATTCTAGTTAAAACATGATTGACATAATTTTTTGTTTCAGTTCCAGGACGTACACTTGGAATGTACGAACCAGATTTACCTAAATTTTCTGCTAATTTTTCTGGATCAACTTGCATCTTTGTATAAAAGAAAGTAAAGAATAAAATCAATAAGACATAGATGACAAGTGAATACCAAGTTCCTAATCCCAACCAGTCTTGGGTTGCCTTTACAAAATCTGTTTTCTCAAAAAAGGTAGCTACCTGTAAAGGTGCCATCATTAATGAAGAGGCAAAAATGACAGGAATAACACTTGCAGAATTAACTTTTAATGGAAGATAGTTTGATTCACTTCGTTTACTTAACTCAATCGAAGACGAAGTATATTGAATTGGAATTCGTCTTTCAGCCGTATTAATTAATGTAACAAAAACAATAATCAATAAATAAACGAAGATGTAGGCTACAAATAAAACTGTTCCATTACTTACTGTAGCGTCAGATCCCATCAATGCATCCCAGGCACTTGTAATTTGACGAGGCATACGACCAACAATACCTGCCATAATAACCATAGAGATACCATTTCCAATTCCCTTCATGGAAATTTGATCACCAATCCAAACAAGGAAAAGGGATCCTGCTGTAAAAATAGTTGAAATATAAAGTACTTTACTAATTGTAACGCCACCATCAATCAAAGTCGTATAGGTCTTAGAAAAACCATAGACTAAAGAAAATGATTGAACAAAGGCAAATACAACCGCTAAATAACGTGTATATTGATCTATTTTTTTACGTCCTTGCGCACCACTTTTTGAAAGTTCAGTTAACGAAGGAATAACATCCATACTCAATAATTGAAGGATGATTGAAGCTGTAATGTAAGGTGTAACTCCTAATGCAAAGACAGAAAATTGCTCTAATCCGCCTCCGCCTAATAAATTAAGCATTGCAAATAAAGAGTTATCTGACATTCCAGCAATTAAATCGGCCGTATTTACGTCAGGAACGGTAATCGCAGATCCTAGACGATACACAAGAAAGGCAAAGAGAGTAAACAAGATTCTCCTGCGAATATCCTTGTTCGTCACCATTGCCTTTATACTTGAAAACATTTTAGATAACCTCTGCCGTTCCGCCTACTTTTTCAATTGCTTCTTTTGCAGATTTAGAAAATTTAGATGCTTGTACTGTTAATTTTTTTGTCAATTCACCTTCGCCTAAAATTTTCAATCCAGAAAGTTCTTTCTTGATTACTTTATCTTCAATTAACAAAGCTGCATTAACTACAGTTCCATCATCATATTTATTTAAAGTTTCAACATTTACAATTGCATACTCTTTGCGTGTAAAGTTAGTGAAACCACGTTTTGGAAGACGACGTGCAAGAGTAGTTTGACCACCCTCGAATCCTAAACGAACGCCTCCACCACTTCTAGAGTTTTGACCTTTTTGTCCACGACCAGATGTTTTACCATTTCCGCTTCCAGGTCCACGTCCAACACGGTTACGATTTGAACGATGACCTTTAGATTTCATTGCTTCTAATTTCATTTGTTCAACCTCCTATTAACCGCGAATTTCTTCGACTTTTTTACCACGAATTTTAGCAACTTCTTCGATGGTTCTTAAGCTCTTTAATCCTTCAACAGTAGCACGAACTACATTGATTTTTGTACGAGAACCTAAGCATTTTGTAACAACGTCAGTAACACCAGCTAATTCTAATACAGCACGAGTAGGTCCACCAGCGATAACACCAGTACCTTCACTAGCTGGATGCATGAATACAGATCCTGCACCAAAACGTCCAGTTACTTCATGAGGAATTGTTGTTCCAATAACAGGAACTTCGAATACATTCTTACGAGCATCTTCACATGCTTTACGAATTGCATCAGGAACTTCGTTCGCTTTTCCTGTTCCCATTCCAACGTGACCATTATGATCACCTACAACAACTAAAGCAGCAAAACGGAAACGACGTCCACCTTTAACTACTTTTGTTACACGGTTAATTGTAACAACTTGTTCTTCAAATTCATCGTGGTCTCTTCTTGGTTTTTTATTTGTTGCCATTGATGCGACCTCCTAAAATTCTAAGCCAGCTTCACGAGCGGCTTCTGCTAAAGCTTGTACACGTCCTGTGTAGATATATCCACCACGGTCGAATACAACTTTTTTAATATTCTTTTCTAATGCACGTTTAGCGATTTCAGCACCAACTGCTTGAGCAGCAGCAATGTTTCCACCGTTTTCTAACTTCATTTGTACACTTGAAGCACTTACTAAAGTAACTCCAGCTACATCATCGATAATTTGTACTTCGATGTTTGCGTTACTTCTGAAAACATCCATACGTGGGCATTCAGGAGTTCCACTAATTTTTTTACGTACACGAGCATGACGACGCATACGAGTTTGATTTCGTGATAATTTATTTGACATAATCTTTTAGCTCCTTTCCCACTATTTACCAGCTGTTTTACCTTCCTTACGACGGATATGTTCTCCTTTATAACGGATACCTTTTCCTTTGTAAGGTTCTGGTTTACGAACGGCACGAATATTTGCAGAGAATTCACCAACAAGTTGTTTGTCAATTCCTTCTACTTTAACATTAGTAGCAGATCCACAAGTAACAGTTAATCCTTCTGGGATTTCTAATTCACTTGGATGTGAATAACCAACTTGCATTGTTAATTTGTTACCTTTAACAGCAGCACGGAATCCAATACCTACTAATTCTAATTCTTTTGCATACCCTTCAGAAACTCCAACAACCATGTTATTTAATAAAGCACGAGTTGTTCCATGTAACTGTTTTGTATGTTTTGCGTCATTTGGACGTTTAACTGTGACAACGCCTTCTTCTACTACGATTTCCATTAATGTAGAAAAAGTACGAGTTAAAGTTCCCTTAGGGCCTTTAACAGTCACCTCATTCCCGCTAGCTACATCAATTGTAACTCCGGCAGGAATGGTAATCAGTTTATTCCCGATACGTGACATTAATTTTCCTCCTATTTATTACCAAACGTAAGCAAGAACTTCTCCACCAATGTGTTGTTTTCTTGCATCACGATCTGTCAATACACCATTACTTGTAGAAATAATTGCTACACCAAGTCCGTTTAATACACGAGGTAATTCATTAGCACCTGCATATACACGTAAACCTGGTTTTGAAATACGACGAAGACCAGTAATTACTTTTACGCCATCTTCTGTATATTTCAAAGTAATTGTTAATTCTTTTTTTACTCCTTCACCAACTACTGCATAATCAGTGATGAAGCCTTCTTCTTTTAAGATTTTAGCAATTGCTTTTTTCTCTTTGCTTGCTGGCATACTAACTGTTTCATGCTTTTGTGTCAAAGCATTACGGATTCTTGTAAGCATGTCCGCAATTGGATCAGTCATGTTCATTGTATATGCCTCCTTACCAACTTGCCTTTTTCACACCAGGAATTTGACCTTTGTAAGCCAATTCTCTGAAGCAAATACGACATAATTTGTATTTTCTTAATACTGCGTGTGGACGTCCACAACGTTCACAACGTGTATATTCACGTACTTTAAATTTTTGAGGACGTTGTTGTTTGTTAATCATTGATTTCTTTGCCATGAATTCATCCTCCTACTTTTTGAAAGGCATTCCCATTGCCTTCAATAATGCTTTTGCTTCGTCGTTTGTATTTGCACTTGTAACGATAACAATATCCATTCCACGCGTACGATTTACTTTATCGAAATCGATTTCAGGGAAGATAATTTGTTCTTTTACACCTAAAGTGTAGTTACCACGACCATCAAAACTTGTATCACTAACACCACGGAAGTCACGAACACGTGGTAAAGAAATGTTGAATAACTTATCTAAGAATTCATACATTTTTTCTTGACGTAAAGTAACTTTACATCCAATTGCCATACCTTCACGTAATTTAAAGTTCGCAATTGATTTTTTAGCTTTTGTAACAACTGGTGCTTGACCTGTAATAGCACCTAATTCTTCGACTGCTTCGTCCAACAATTTAGAGTTTGAAATTGCGTCACCAACACCGATATTGACAACTACTTTTTCAATCTTTGGTACTTCCATGATTGATTTATAGTTAAAATCTTTCATCAATTGAGGGACAACTTCATTTGTATATTTTTCATATAAACGATTCATTTTTTACCCTCCTACTTCACTTCAGCACCGCTCTTTTTATAAACGCGGACTTTCTTTCCATCTTTAATTTCGTATCCTACACGACTTGCTTGTTTATTTTTTTCATCGTATAACATTACGTTAGAAACATGGATTTTAGCTTCTTTTTCAACAATTCCACCTTCTGGATTTTGTTGTGTTGGGCGTAAATGTTTTTTAACCATGTTTACGCCTTCAACGATTACTTTATCTTCTTTAGGGAAAGCTTTTGTAACTTCACCGATTGTGCCTTTGTAAGCACCAGTAATGACTTTGACTTTATCACCTTTTTTAATTCTCACCTTGGCACACCTCCTACAATACTTCCGGAGCCAAAGAAACAATCTTCATGTAACCATTGTCACGTAATTCACGTGCAACTGGTCCAAAAATACGAGTTCCTTTTGGCGTTTTATCATCTTTAATTAATACGACAGCATTATCATCGAACTTAATATAAGTACCATTTTTACGATGAATACCATATTTCGTACGAACGATTACACCTTTAACTACATCACCTTTTTTAACGGATCCACCAGGAGTAGCCTGTTTAACAGTACATACAACGACGTCACCGATATTTGCTGTTTTTCTGACGCTACCACCTAAACAACGGATAACTAGAACTTCTCTAGCTCCCGTGTTATCAGCTACGCGTAGACGACTTTCATTTTGAATCATAGTTTCGTCTCCTCCTGATTAAATACGAGCCTTTTCAACAATTTTCACTAAACGGAAACGTTTTGTTGCAGATAATGGACGAGTTTCCATAATTTCTACAAGATCTCCAACATGTGCTTCATTGTTTTCATCATGGGCTTTAAATTTCTTAGAATATTCTACACGCTTTCCATATAAAGGATGCGTTTTCTTCGTTTCTACTTTTACCGTAATTGTTTTATCCATAGCATCAGATACAACTGTTCCACGGTAAACTTTACGCGCATTTCTTTCCATCAAACAATTCCTCCCTATTCTTGACCTGCATTGGCACGCTCAGTCAACACAGTCTTGATACGAGCAATGTCTTTTTTAACAGTTTTCAAACGAGCAGTGTTTTCTAATTGACCTGTTGCTTGCTGAAAACGAAGGTTGAATAATTCATCTTTAAGCGTATTGATCTCTGCATTTAATTCTTCATTTGTTTTTTCGCGGATTTCTTTAGCTAACATTATTTCACTTCTCCTTTTCTAGCAAAACGTGTTTTTACAGGCAATTTGTGAGCAGCTAAACGAAGTGCTTCACGAGCTACTTCTTCGCTAACTCCAGCAACCTCAAATAAAACACGACCAGGTTGAGCAACAGCTACCCATCCTTCAGGAGCACCTTTACCTGAACCCATACGTACTTCAAGAGGTTTTTTCGTTCTAGCCATATGAGGGAAAATACGAATATATACATCCCCACCACGCTTCATATAACGAGTCATTGCGATACGAGCCGCTTCAATTTGACGGTTCGTAATATAATTACCAGATTCACAAACTAATCCATATTCACCAAAGTCAATTGAACGTCCAGCTTTACTACGACCTTCGTAGCTTAAACGATGAGGACGACGATACTTTGTTCTTTTAGGCATTAACATTATTCGTTACCTCCTTCATTTGAAGCTTGTTGTTCAGCTTTAGGAGCAGCTTTTGCTCCACCTTGACGGTTGTTGTTAAAATTACGACGACGTTTGTTGTTACGACGTGGACGTTGTTTTGGAGCTTCTGGTTCTTTAACCATTTCACCAGGTAATACTTCACCACGGCAGATCCAAACTTTAACACCTAAACGTCCATATTGAGTTGCTGCTTCTTCCCAAGCATAATCAATATCACTACGTAATGTATGCAATGGAACGACACCTTCAGAGTATCCTTCTGTACGAGCCATATCAGCTCCACCTAAACGACCACTGACAGCTGTTTTAATTCCTTTTGCTCCAGCACGCATTGTATTTTGGATTGCTTTCTTTTGTGTTGCACGGAATGAACGACGACCTTCTAATTGGTCAGCAATCCAACGAGCAACTAAACGAGCATCCAAGTTAGGATTAGCGACTTCAACGACATTGATTTGTACGTTTTTCGCTTTTGTCATTTTTTCAATTTTCTTTTTCAATCCTTCGATTGATTTACCTTCAGCCCCGATTACAACACCAGGATGTCCAGTACGAACGATAATTACCAAACGGTTTTTGCTACGTTCAATTTCAATTCTAGAGATCTGAGGATCAGCTTTACGTTTATCAGCTGCAGCTTCAGATAATTTTTTATAGTAGTTTTCGATAAATTCACGGATTTTAACATCTTCTAAAAGTGTAGTACCGAAATCTTTATCTTCTGCATACCATCTAGATTGCCAGTCGCGGATTACTCCAACTCGCATTCCAACGGGGTTTACTTTTTGTCCCATAGCTTTCCTCCTACTCCTTTTCAGCCACTACAACAGTAATGTGGCTAGTACGTTTATGAATTGCACTCGCACTACCTTTTGCACGAGGCATATAACGTTTTAAAGTAATACCTTCATCAGCCCAACAAGCTTTAACATAAAGTTTACTTTCATCTAAATCTTCATTGTTGACAGCATTTGCGATAGCTGAATGTAATACTTTTCCAACTAAGTATCCACCTTTATTTGGTGTGAATTTGCAAATTGCTTCAGCTTCTTCTACGGATTTACCACGAATCAAGTTTAAAACTAATCTTGCTTTACGAGGTTGAATACGTAGTGTTTTTGCAGTTGCTTTTACTTCCATCTTCTATCCTCCTATTAGCTTCGTTTATCATCTGATCCGTGACCAGTAAATTTACGTGTTGGCACAAATTCACCTAATTTATGACCAACCATATCTTCTGTTACATATACAGGAACGTGTTCTCTTCCGTTATATACTGCAAATGTATGTTCTACAAATGAAGGGAAAATTGTGGAACGACGACTCCAAGTCTTAATGACTTCTTTCTTTCCGCTTTCATTTAATGCTTCAACTTTCTTCATCAAATGATCATCGACGAAAGGTCCTTTTTTCAAACTACGACTCATTTTCTCATTTCCTCCTTTTCCTACTTCGAATTACGACGGCGAACAATTAATTTATCGCTAGCCTTTTTCGTTTTACGTGTCTTAACACCAAGTGCTTTTTTACCCCAAGGTGTCATTGGCGATTTACGTCCGATTGGTGTACGACCTTCACCACCACCATGAGGGTGATCGTTAGGGTTCATAACAGAACCACGAACTGTAGGGCGAATACCTCTCCAACGGTTACGTCCGGCTTTACCATAGTTAATCAATGAGTAGTCAGCGTTACCTACTGATCCAACAGTTGCACGGCATTCTCCTAATACACGTCTCATTTCTCCTGAAGTAAGACGTAAAATTACATATTTATCTTCGATACCTAAGATTTGAGCAGAAGTACCAGCACTACGTGCCATTTGTCCACCCTTACCAGGTTTTAATTCAACATTGTGAACAACAGTACCTTCTGGCATGTTACGCATTTCCATAGCGTTACCGACTTTGATATCAGCTTCTTTACCAGAGATAACCTTCATTCCAACTTGTAATCCAGCTGGAGCGATAATATAACGTTTTTCTCCATCTGCATATGTTAATAAAGCAATGTTTGCTGTACGGTTTGGATCATATTCAATCGTACTAACTTTTGCTGGGATATCATCTTTATTACGTTTGAAATCGATGATACGGTATGCTTTTTTATGACCAGCACCTTGATGACGAGTAGTGATTCGTCCTGTGTTATTACGTCCACCTTTGCTCTTTTTCGCAACAACTAAGCTTTTTTCTGGTTTTGAAGTTGTAATTTCTTCAAAAGTTAAGCCTGACATGCCACGACGACCAGGTGTCGTAGGTTTATACTTTTTAATAGGCATAAACTGTTTTTTCCTCCTTATCGCAATATTTATTCAGGAAATAGCGTCTTCTCCCTGATTATTCTTCTCCAAACAAATCAATTGAATCGCCTTGAGCTAATTTAACAATAGCTTTATGAACAGCTTGTGTTTTACCAACATAGCGACCCATACGTTTTGCTTTAGGTTTTGTATTTAACATGTTAACTTTTACAACTTTTACATTGAATGCTTTTTCAACTGCATTTCGAACTTCGATTTTGTTAACACCTTTAGCTACTTCAAAAGTAACTTTGTTATCTTCAGCCATCAACTTCATTGATTTTTCAGTGATAACTGGGCGAATGATTACGTCTCTATAGTCTTTCATTATGCCAATGCCTCCTCGATTTCTTTAACGGCAGCGCTTGTCATAACAATTTTGTTTGCATGCACTAAATCAAATACGTTGATTCCTGTTGAAGTCAACAATTTTGTATTAGGAATGTTACGAACAGATAATGCAACGTTTGTTGTATCTTCGCTGTTTGCAACTACAAACAATGTTTTCTTAGGCGCATTAATTGCTTCCATAATTTCAACAAATGCTTTTGTTTTAGGTGCTTCGATTTCAAATTTATCGATAACACTAAATGCTGCATCTGCTACTTTTTCACTTAATGCTGATTTAACAGCTAAGCGACTTACTTTTTTATTTACACGATAATGATAATCGCGAGGAACAGCTCCAAATACCGTTCCACCACCACGATGTTGTGGGGCACGAATCGTACCTTGACGAGCACGTCCAGTTCCTTTTTGACGGAAAGGTTTACGTCCACCACCTGATACTTGTGAACGTCCTTTTGTAGCTGATGTACCTTGACGTCTACCAGCTAAAGCCATAACTAAGACATCATACATAGCTTGTTGATTTGGTTCAATTCCAAATACAGCATCGTTTAATTCAATTGAATCTACGACAGCTCCTGTTTGGTTAATAACATCGATCTTAGCCATTATTGAGCCTCCTTACTGCTGTAATCAATTAAAGTAACAGGTTCACTGTTTCCTTTTGAAGTTTTTGCGGTGCGAATCATCACAAATCCTTTTTTAGGGCCAGGAACGTTTCCTTTGATTAATACATAATTGTTTTCTACATCAACTTTAATCACAGTCAAGTTTTGGTTTGTTGTAGTATATCCACCTTCTTGACCAGCCATGATTGTACCTTTCATGATACGACCTTGACGTGATGTAATACCATTTGTTGCTAATGAACCAATATGGCGGATGTTCTTAGAACCACCATGGCTCTTAGGTCCTTGGTGCGCATTGTTACGAACAATTGTACCTTGGTAACCTTTACCTTTGCTTGTTCCGATTACATCTACGGTTTCACCAGCTTCAAAAATATCAACTTTTACTAAATCACCAACATTTACATCCATGTCAGCATCACGTACTTCTTTAATGAAACGTTTAGGTGAAGTGTTTGCCTTCTTACAATGACCTACGTTTGCTTTTGTTGTACGTTTTTCTTTTACTTCCTCAAAGCCTAACTGAACTGCGTTATAGCCATCTGTTTCAACGGTCTTCAATTGAAGAACAACATTTGGAGTAGCTTCTACTACAGTTACAGGAATTAATTCTCCATCTTCAGTAAAGACTTGAGTCATTCCTAATTTTCTTCCTAATAGTCCTTTCATTCTCAGACACCTCCATTAAAGTTTAATTTCGATGTCGACACCACTAGGAAGATCTAATCTTTGTAAAGAATCAATTGTTTCCTTTGATGGTGCAACAATCTCAATCAAACGCTTATGCGTACGAATTTCAAACTGTTCACGTGAATCTTTGTACTTATGAACAGCACGTAAAATTGTTACAACTTGTTTTTCCGTTGGTAACGGAACGGGACCAACTACTTTTTTAGCTCCGTGCTTTGTCGCTGCTTCGACAATCTTTTTCGCACTGTCATCTAAGATGCGGTGCTCATACGCCTTAAGGCGAATTCTCATTGTGTTGTTTGCCATGTTAACTCCTTTCGTTTATTCTAGATAAACATGCTCGATGCGAATTACCTGACCTACCCATGACAACGCTTCTCAGTGGGTCAGCAACCTCGCACTTCATCGCAGTGCGGATTAATAATACCATAGGTATATATTAGAATCAAGCGCTTTTTTATAAAAAAATGAAGACTAATTTTTAATCAGTCTTCATCAAAAATATCGTTTAAATCCTGCGTCCATCGACGCTTTGTAAAATAATAACTAGCAATAAAAATAATCAACGAAATATCAAAATGATAAATAAAGAATTTTAATAAGATACAGAAAATCAAGGTCAAAAGATCATAAATTATGTAATCTTTTTTATTCAAACATGCTTTGCTAATTCGATATTTCAACCATTCATTCCGAACAAATAGAACCAAAGCAACAGAACCTACAATCGCATCAATCGAAAAGTTAATCACATAAGTAGATCTTAGGATGGCATTCACAAAGTAAATGAGCATTGTTCCAGTCATCATAATCATCAAAGAAGAAAGAATGTATTGTGTTTGTAAACTTGCTTTATTTTCTTCCTTCTCTTTTTTAAATTCATTGGATTTCTCAATCTTACGTAAATTTATATCATAGCTTTGTTTTTTTATAAGATATTGCGCCATCATGTTCTTTTTATAAGCATTCCACTCTTTGCGATCAATACTATGAAAACAAGCATCCATTTCTTTTGTGATTTCTAATGGTCTTGGTTGCAGCCATTCATATTTTGACTTATTCATCCAATTCGAATCCATCGGCTCCATCAATTGTAAGATTTGTATTATAGAATGCCTTTAAACTTTCAATTCCATAAGCTGTATCTTTAATACCAGCGGTTTCATAACAAGAATGCATCGCAAGTTGAGGAAGTCCAAAATCAACAGCATGTAAACTCACTTGTGTATTGGATAAATTTCCTAGAGTAGATCCTCCAACGCTATCGCTGCGGTTCGCAAAAGTTTGAACTGGTACATTTGCTTTTTTACAAATTGCTGTAAATACAGCGCGGCTGAAAGCATCGGTTGTATATTTTTGGTTTGCAGATTCCTTTAATACGATTCCTTTGTTCATCATAGCGCAATTGACAGCATCGGTTTTTTCTGGATGATTTGGATGAACAGCATGTGCATTATCACAAGAAACTAAGAAAGATTTTGCTACCGCTTGATAATAATCCTCTTCACTTTTTCCTAAAGCGTTATTTAAACGAAGCAAGGTATCATGTAAGAAAGTCGACATTGCACCTTGTTTTGTATTCGAACCGACTTCTTCGTTATCAAAACAACAATATACATTGATACTCTTTTCATTCTCTGCAGCTAAAAAGCCCTTTAAAGCTACAAATGCACATTGTAAATCATCTAGTTTTGGTGTTGATACAAATTCATCCTTATATCCCCAAACAACGCCTTTTTGACGATTAACTAAAAATAAATCTTTCGCTAAAATTTGATCTGCATTGACATCTAACTCAGAAGCAATCATTCGATCAAAGTCACCTTTTTTTAGTTCACCACAAGAAAATAAAGGGCATAAATCGATTTGACGATTGTATTTATAACCATCATTGATTTGACGATTAAAATGAATCGCAACATTCGGAATCAATAAAATATCTTTATCAATATATAAATAGCGATTAGAAATCTTATTCCCCTCTTGAACTAGTACACGCCCTGCTAATGTTAATGGACGATCAAACCAAGTCGAATCAATCATCCCTCCATAAGCTTCAACATCTAAACGTAAATATTCATT
Organism: Bacteroidaceae bacterium; assembly: GCA_963596085.1. Taxonomy (GTDB): domain Bacteria; phylum Bacillota_I; class Bacilli_A; order Erysipelotrichales; family Erysipelotrichaceae; genus Absicoccus. Next base: position 12,890 of record CAVBLW010000053.1, read on the forward strand.
TGGTCCTGCCAATTCCGGAACACTTTTTACTTTATACGTAGGACTATCGCCATGCGCAGCTGTTAATTGAAAATGATAGTTTGAGCAATCATTTCCGACTTTAAAAGCAATTAAACTAGAGTTATTTCGCGTTGTGTAATATTTACCACCCTTTGAAATACTCCATTGGTCCTTTTCCTTTAAATAAGTAAATCCATCTTGATCCAATTTTTTTCGAATCGTACGAATGGAATGAAACATACTCGGTGAGTCTTCAATAAAACTTAGTAATTCTTTTGAAATTTCAATATTGTTCATTTTTTTCTCCAAATTCTCAAAAAGATGCTAATTATGAATTAGCATCTTGACGACTACGAATAACAGGCATAACTAAGCCTAATAATAATAAGACAACTGGTGTACATACATTTAAAAGCAATGTCATCGTATCCGTCGAATACATACCTAATATACAACAAACCGCTGTAACAAGGAAACACCATACACCAAAGAATAAAGCAATTCCATTATTATTCACAAATTTATATTCACGAGGGAATTTACTTTGTGATTTACGCATTAATGTATAAGCAGCAAATACCCATAAATAACGCATTGGCATACATACTGAATTTAATTTATTTAATTGAGCCAAAACAGCAGTAGCACCTGGAACTAAAATTTGTGCAAGAATAATTGCTCCGGATAAAACACCAACCAATTTAATACCATTGATGTAAGCACCATATTTATTTTGTTTTAATAAACCTTTAGGTACGTATTGATTTGCAACTTCATCTTCTAGTAACATACGTAAAGGTGCATCAATACTTAATACTAAAGTAGAGAATTGACCAATCGCATTACAAGCTGCATAAATAATCATCAATAAGTTACCTACATGATAATATTCACCAACTTTTTGGAAAGCCATGTAAGAACCATTTGCTACATAATGGTTGAAAGATTCTTCACTACCATTAATAACAGTAGGATCAAACATCATTCCCATTGCAATTGTTCCTAACAAAGCACAGATTACAATCATAATCGCTAAGGCGATCATACCTTTAGGGAAACCTTTTGATGGATCTTCAACTTTATTTACATAAGGAGAAATCTTTTCGCATCCACCAACCGCAAATACTAAAATCGATAAAGAAGTGAAATATTTTACATCAAATTGAGGGATAAGTGCTTTCCAGCTTAAATCCATTGTGATATATCCACCATTTGGATTGATTGCAGGAGCAGCTAACATCATAATGATAAATAAAATACTCATAACAAACATTGTACTTCCAGCAATGGTTGTCAATTTCTTTAATGGATTTAAACCACGTGATGCAACCCATAAGAAGAAAACAAATACAGCTAAAGTCGCAAGTTGAATACCAAGAGTAGGGAAGGTATCATAAGTTTCTGCGTTTTGGAAAATCATCCAACTTAAAGCCTTTAGACCACCAGACCCTTTTGAAGCAATATAAGATACGTGTACTGCCCAATACGTATAACCAGCATAGTATGCAAGCTTAGATCCACCTGTTTCTTGAATCCAAGAAGTAACACCACCACCTGATTCTTTAAAGGCAGATCCTAATTCTCCTACCATTAAAGCGTATGGTACAAAATAAAGCGCAAACATCAAAATCCAAGAAAAAATAACTTGAATTCCATTGAAGTATATAAAGCCATTTGTAACGTTTCCAAATCCCCATGTTGTAGAAAACGCCATAAAGGCCAACATATACCATTTAATCTTTTTCGAATTTTCCATGAATATATATTTCCTTTCCTCGATTCTTATATCAAAAAGATATAAGTTTGTAAGATGTATGCATTAAAAATCCCCTTAAAATTAGAATGCAACAAATCTACTATAACATAATAATGTTTAATATTAAACATTTTTTCAAAAAAAAAAGAGATCCGAAGATCTCTTGATTTACACTCAATTAAGCTTGAATTTCAGTAACGTTTCCAGCACCTACAGTGTGTCCACCTTCACGGATAGAGAAACGAGTTCCGTTTTCCAATGCGATTGGAGCGATTAATTCTACGTTCATTTCAACGTTGTCACCAGGCATTACCATATCAGTTCCTTCAGGAAGAGTGATTACACCAGTAACGTCAGTTGTACGGAAGTAGAATTGAGGACGGTAGTTAGAAACGAATGGAGTATGACGTCCACCTTCTTCTTTAGTCAAAACGTAAACTTGAGCTTTGAATTTTGAATGAGGATGAACTGTACCAGGTTTAGCTAATACTTGTCCACGTTGGATTTGATCACGTGATACACCACGTAATAATGCACCAATATTGTCACCTGCTTGAGCAACGTCTAATTGTTTATGGAACATTTCTAATCCAGTAACAACTGTTTTTTGAGTTTCTTTGATACCAACGATTTCAACTTCGTCATTTAAGTGAGCTTCACCACGTTCAACACGTCCTGTAGCTACAGTACCACGACCAGAGATTGTCATAACATCTTCTACAGCCATTAAGAATGGTTTATCAATGTCACGAACTGGATCTGGAATCCAAGAATCTACAGCTTCCATTAATTCCATAATTGAAGCTTCTGCATCAGCATCACCTTCTAATGCTTTTAAAGCTGATCCACGAACAACTGGAGTGTTGTCTCCGTCGAAATCAAATTCGTTTAATAATTCACGAACTTCCATTTCTACTAAGTCAACTAATTCTTCATCATCAACCATGTCACATTTGTTTAAGTAAACAACGATGTAAGGAACACCTACTTGGCGAGCCAATAAGATGTGTTCACGAGTTTGAGGCATAGGTCCATCAGATGCAGCTACTACTAAGATAGCACCATCCATTTGGGCAGCACCAGTAATCATGTTTTTAACGTAGTCAGCATGACCTGGGCAGTCAACGTGAGCATAGTGACGTTTGTCAGTTTGGTATTCAACGTGAGCAGTATTGATTGTGATTCCACGTTCTTTTTCTTCTGGAGCACCATCGATTTCATCGTAAGCTTCTGCTTTAGCCATACCTTTTTTTGCTAATACAGATGTAATAGCAGCAGTTAAAGTAGTTTTTCCATGGTCAACGTGACCGATTGTTCCAATATTAACATGGACTTTACTTCTGTCAAATTTTTCCTTAGCCATTTTGCTAATTCCTCCTATTTTTATTTATACAATATCATTGTTATTGTAGTTCAAGAAATAGTGAAAATCAACTAATTTTCACGTGAGTTTTCTTCAATAATTTTAGCAGCGATACTCTTAGGTACTTCATCATAGTGATCAAACTTCATAGAGTAGTTTCCACGACCTTGAGTAAAGCTTCGTAAATCTGTTACATAACCGAACATTTCTGATAATGGAATCATTGCACGTACAATAATTGCATTTCCACGTTCTTCTTGATCTGTGATAGATCCACGGCGACTTGAAACGTCACCCATTACACTACCTAAATATTCATTTGGTGCTGTAACTTCAACAAACATGATTGGTTCTAATAGAACTGGATCACATTTTTTAGCTGCTTCACGTAACGCGAAACTTGCAGCAATTTTATAAGCCATTTCACTTGAATCGACATCATGGTATGAACCATCAAATAAAGTAGCTTTTACATCGATTACTGGATATCCAGCAATCATACCATTTCCTAATGCGTCTTCCAAACCTTCACCAGTTGGTTTGATATATTCACGAGGTACACTACCTCCGACGATCGCATCAACAAATTCGAAGCCTTTTCCTTCGTTTGGTTCAAATTTAATCCAAACGTGACCATATTGACCACGACCACCTGATTGACGGATGTATTTACCCTCACAATCAGCGGCTTTGCGGATTGTTTCACGGTAAGCTACTTGTGGTTTACCAATATTCGCTTCAACTTTAAATTCACGACGTAAACGGTCAACAATAATATCTAAGTGTAATTCACCTACACCAGCAATAATTGTTTGTCCAGTTTCTTCATTTGTATATGTTTTGAAAGTAGGGTCTTCTTCAGCTAATTTAGCTAATGCTAAGCCCATTTTGTCTTGGTCAGCTTTTGTTTTTGGTTCTAATGACAACTCGATTACTGGTTCAGGGAATTCCATTGATTCAAGAATAACTGGATTCTTTTCATCACATAAAGTATCACCTGTTGTTGTAATTTTTAAACCTACAGCTGCAGCAATATCTCCTGCAAATACTTCATCGATTTCACGACGTGAATTGGCGTGCATTTGAACGATACGTCCAAAACGTTCACGTTTATCTTTCGTAGAGTTCAATACATAACTACCTGCTGTAGCAGTACCTGAATAAACACGGAAGAAAGATAATTTTCCAACAAATGGGTCAGCTGCAATCTTGAATGCTAAGGCAGAGAATGGTTCTTTGTCGCTTGGATGACGTTGAACTTCATTTCCATCTAAGTCAACTCCATTAATTGATGGTACATCAACTGGACTTGGCAAGTAATCAACAACAGCATCTAAGACTTGTTGTACCCCTTTGTTTTTATAAGCAGATCCACATAATACTGGGAAGAAATCACCTTTACATACTGCAATACGCAATACACGTTTGATTTCATCAATTGAAGGTTCTTCACCTTCTAATACCACCATCATGAATTCTTCATCATAATCTGCTAAATATTCCAATAACTTCATACGATAATCTTCCATCGTATCAACTAAGTCTTCTGGAATTTCTACTTCAGTGATGATACGTCCGAAATCTCCACTAAAGTTATAAGCTTTACGTTCGATGATATCTACGATACCTTCGAATTCATTTTCGGCACCAATTGGTAATTGGATTGGACAAGATTTAGCACCTAAACGATCAATAATCGTATTGCAAGACATGATGAAGTCTGCTCCAGTTGCATCCATTTTATTTACGAATACAATACGAGGTACTCCATAAGTCGTAGCTTGACGCCAAACAGTTTCAGTTTGAGGTTCTACACCTGCTTTCGCATCTAAAACTGTAACCGCACCATCCAATACACGTAATGAACGTTCAACTTCTACAGTGAAGTCAACGTGACCTGGTGTATCGATGATGTTAATACGACATTCATTCCCAGTGCCATCTAATTTTTTCCAGTGACAAGTTGTAGCTGCCGAAGTGATCGTAATACCACGTTCTTGTTCTTGTTCCATCCAGTCCATTGTACTGGCACCATCATGAGTTTCTCCAATTTTATGGTTAACACCTGAATAGTAAAGGATACGTTCAGTTGTTGTAGTTTTACCCGCATCAATATGGGCCATAATTCCAATGTTACGAGTATCTTTCAATGCATATTCTCTAGGCATACAACTGTCTCTCCTTTCCTACCAACGGTAATGAGCAAATGCTTTATTTGCTTCAGCCATTCTATGTGTGTCTTCACGTTTTTTAACGCTTGCACCTGTTCCGTTCGAAGCATCAATAATTTCTGCTGCTAAACGTTGTTCCATTGTTTTTTCATTTCTTAAACGTGCATAGTTTACAATCCAACGAAGTCCTAAAGTCAAACGACGTTCATCGCTTACTTCTACAGGAACTTGATAGTTAGCACCACCGACACGTCTAACTTTCAATTCTAATTGAGGCATTACATTTTCCAATGCTTTTTCAAATACAGCCATTGGTTCTTCCCCAGTTTTTACTTTTACGATATCAAACGCATTGTACAAAATAGTTTGTGCAACTCCCTTTTTACCATCTAACATGATTTTGTTGATTAAACGAGTAACCAATTTAGAGTTATAAATAGGATCGACAAGTACATCACGTTTGGCAATGTGACCTTTTCTAGGCATTTAAATTCCTCCTCTCATGTAGATTATTTTTTAGGTTTTTTAGTTCCATAAAGGGAACGACTTTGTTTACGTTCGTTAACACCAGCACAGTCCAATGTTCCACGAATAATATGGTAACGAACACCTGGCAAGTCTTTAACACGACCACCACGAATTAATACAACACTATGCTCTTGTAAGTTATGTCCGATTCCTGGAATATAAGCTGTAACTTCCATTCCGTTGCTTAAACGAACACGAGCATATTTACGAAGTGCTGAGTTAGGTTTCTTAGGTGTCATGGTACCAACACGCGTACAAACTCCACGTTTTTGTGGACTTGACAAGTTTGTTGGTTTTGACTGCAATGAGTTGTAACCACGATTCAAAGCTGGAGACTTTGATTTCGCTTTGCTGGCCTTACGACCTTTACGAATCAATTGATTGATTGTAGGCATAAGAACACTCCTTTCAATACATTTAAACACACGTTTCCGGGTGTGTCATTTTCATCCGTTAAATAATGGGCAGTAAATGCCCAAATTACGCATGCAGATGTATTATACGTGTTTTGCCCATAATTTGTCAAAAACTTTTTTATTTTTTTAATATTTCTCAGTATAATGTCTTTGAGGTGAAATAAATGAAACATAAAATTGTCTTCTTTGACATGGATGGTACACTCTACCAAACCGAAAATGACATTGTACAAGATTCTACAATTAAAACCATCAATCAATTACGCCATGAAGGATATATGATCTGTGCAGCGACAGGGCGTCCTCTGAATCAAATGAACGATATTTTAAAACGCATTCAATTTGATTATTACGTATTGATTAATGGTTCCTACATTCTTGATGGTGCATTTGAGGAAGTTGCTTCCAGTCCATTAGATAAAGATACCATCGATGATATCCTAAACTTTACTGAAAAAAACGAACTGGGGTTAATGTTCCATTTCGGTGATGCAACTTATATCTACAATCAATTTTATCCAATGTATGACTTCTGTAAATATTGCAATGTCTTAAATTCTTTATTCTACGATGAAAGTAAGTCTTATCATAAAAGACATAAAGCTTATAATGCAGTCATCTTAACCAAAAATAAACGACAATTTGAAGAGTTTATTGATGCCCATCCCGATTTACGTGCAGATTTAATCAATATCAAAACGGATGGCTTCATGTATGATGTCTTCAATCAATCCAACGATAAAGCGAATGGCATTGAGCTTATGATGAATAAAATTCACTTTAATTGGAAGGATGTCATCGCCTTTGGTGATTCAACCAATGATATTTTAATGCTTGAAAAAGCGGATATCGGTGTTGCTATGGGCAATGCAACCGATTATGTCAAAGGCTTTGCGAATTTCTCAACAACAAGTGTTTATGAAGATGGCATTTATAATGGAATTCAAAAAATCCTTTTAAATGAAGATTAAAAAAGCGGAGAACCTCATTCTCCGTTTTTCTTTATTTTTCACCAATTCCCATATGTTCATTGGTAATCGCATAAACAACCCATTCTGCAATATTTACCGCATGATCGCCAATTCGTTCATAATATTTTGCAATCATCAATAAATCCAAATCCGCATGATTTTTAGCACCAATGCCATCGGCCAAATGATTATAAATTTCATCAAAACATTGATCTACCGCATCATCTTCTTTGATTACGGCATATGCCAAATCTTTGTCATTATTTACAAAGGCTCTCATACAATCATCAACCATTTGCATGACTGTTTTGGCCATTGTTTTAAAAGGTAATTCACCGACATAACTTGGAACATTTTGATTCTTTTTAATGATATCTGCAATATCATAAGCATGATCACCGATTCGTTCTAAATCCGTAATCATCTTTAAAGCCGATGAAACCTTTCTTAAATCGGTTGCGATTGGTGCTTGTAACAATAAAAGTTGCATGCATTTATTTTCAATATTTCTTTCTAAATGATTAATTTTATTTTCGTAGCTTCGAATGTTATCAACCACTTCTAAATCATTTTTTATTAAAGCTTTATAGGTATTCGCAATAATGCATTGACAATCCTGTCCCATTTCGAGCATCATTTGATGCAAATCATTTAAACTTTTTTCAAAAACATCTCGCATGATCCTATCCAAACCTTCCTGTAATATATCGTTCTGTTCTTTCATCTTGTGGATTCGCAAAGAGTTTTTCCGTCTTTTCATATTCAACCATTTCACCTAACAAGAAGAAAGCTGTCTTATCAGAAATTCGTGCTGCTTGTTGCATATTGTGTGTAACCATAACAATTGTATAATCCTTCTTTAATTCAACTGCTAAATCTTCAATTTTACTGGTTGAAATTGGATCAAGCGCACTCGTTGGCTCATCCATTAAGATCACCTTCGGTTGGACTGCCAAGGTTCTTGCGATACAAAGACGTTGTTGCTGACCACCAGATAGACCTAAAGCACTTTTATTCAGACGATCTTTTAATTCATCCCAAATAGCAGCTTGACGTAAAGAGCGTTCAACGATTTCATCAAGCTCTTTTTTCTTTTTAATTCCAAAGATTCGTGGCCCATACGCTACATTATCATAGACACTTTTAGGAAATGGATTCGGTTGTTGAAATACCATGCCAACATCATGTCTAAGTTCAATGCCATCCATTTCCGTAAAAATATTTTTTCCATCCATTGTAATGGTTCCATCAACCTTAGCAACTTCTACAAAATCATTCATACGATTTAAAGTTTTCAAAAAGGTTGATTTTCCACAACCCGATGGTCCAATAAAAGCAGTAATTTCATTGGCATGAATTTTCATATTAATATCTTTTAATGCATGAAATTGCCCATAATGCAAATTAACATGCTCACAATTAAATTTTATATCGGACATATTTATCCCCTTTCACTTGCGTTTTTGGCTTGAATATGTCGAGAAAGTGCATTTGCTCCAATACTGAAAGCCAATACCAATACCAACAACATCGCCGAAGCTAAATTAGCTAAATCTGGATTCTGTCCATTGATTTGTAAGTTCCAAATTTGAATTGATAAAGTTTCTGCCGGTCTCATAACACTTAATGGACTCGTTGGTGATGTAAAACTCCAATTGTGCCAATTTAACATAGATCCCGAACCAGCTGTATAAAGTAAAGCTGCTGCTTCACCAAATCCACGTCCTGCAGCTAAAATAACACCAGTCATAATACGGGGTAAACAAGCTGGTAATAAAACATGGAAGACGGATTGCCATTTCGTTGCTCCCATACCGAGAGAACCTTGAAGATACCCTGCAGGTAAACCACGAATCGCATCTTCAGTCGTTGTCGTAATTAAAGGTAAAGTTAAAATAGAAATAGATAAGGCTCCAGCCAACAAGCTTTTCCCCATCCCTAAAGCAACTAAGAATACCAAATACCCAAATAAGCCCACAACGATTGAAGGTAAGGATGACAAGGTTTCAATACAAATTCGAATCACTTTGGTTAAACGACCTTTTTTGGCATACATTGCAAGGTAAATCCCCGCAAATACACCAATTGGACAAGATACAAGCAAAGAAATAAAGACAAGGTAAATCGTATTAAACAACTGATTCCCAATCGCACCATTCATTGCGAAACGGAACATTTCAGGACTTGCGCCTAAAAAGCCTCCGATAATCACTTTTCCAGCAAAGCCAAATAAAAGTAAAAAGAACAATACAGCAATCGCTACAAAAATACCCGTTGCAATTTTATCGCATAGTTTTGCTCTTTGAATTCGTTTTTCCATTTTAATCTCCTTCCTTATCGCGATTAAAACGATGGATTAAGAAGATACACAACAAAGAGATCAAGAATAACAATAAAGCCATCGTCCATAAAGCTGATTTCAACTCTCCACCTTCCATTGCATTTCCCATTTGTGCTGCAATTTCAGTCGTAATGGTTTTTGATCGTGAAAAGAGTCCATCTGGCATAGCCGTTGTTTGTCCAATAACCATAGCTACGGCTAATGCTTCTCCAAAAGCTCGTGCTAGACCCATGATTACAGCTGAAATAATCCCTGATTTGGCAGCTGGAATAATCACTCGATAAATTGTTTGCCACCGTGTAGAACCTAATCCATATGCCCCATCTTTACAACTTTTAGGAACAGCTGCAATCGCATCACTAGCAACACTGGTAATTGTCGGGAAAATCATAACTGCCAAGACCATGCCTGCAGCTAAAATGGATTGTCCAACTTGTAAATGGAAGATGGCTTTAATTGCCGGAACTAATACGGTTAAGCCAACCCATCCATATACAACGGAAGGGATCCCTGCAAAAATTTGCACAACTGGACGAAAGAACTTTTCACCAAACTTCTTTGAAATCTCGGTCATAAAAATAGCAGATCCTAAGGATAAAGGTGTTGCGATTAATAAAGCAAGACCACAAGTCGCTAAAGATCCAGCAATAAAAATCAGTGCACCAACAGAACCTCCACCAGATGAATTATCCACTGGGCTCCACTCACTTGATCCTAAGAAGCTCCATAAACTATGACCAAATTTCAAAAAAGTAAAGCTTCCTTTATAAACAAGAAATGCACCAATAATTATGGTCAAACCAATCACAAACAAACCGCCAATTGTGGCAATGGTTCTCCACAAGGTCTCTTTAACAAACAACCCTTTTTCATTTGAGTGGTCCATAATACCTCCTTCATTCGTTAAGTAAAGCGGGCATTGCCCGCTTCATAATTAATGATCAGTGCTTTCCATTTTGGATGAAACACCATATCCAAGATCTTCTGTCGCACTTGCGAAATCATCAGACATAATATATTTAATAAATGCTTTATCGGCTTTACTACCTTTACCTTTGGTATACATATGTTCCATTGTCCAAACTTTATATGTTCCGTTATAGGTATTTTCTAAAGTAGGTTCTACACCATCAATTGAAACTGTATCTACATCTTCATTATCAACTAAGTAAGATAAAGCCACATAACCAATTGCACCTTTTGTATCTGCGACATTCTTCAATAAGACACCAGAATCATCGGTTTCCATACTCTTGTTTTCAGCTTCAGAATTTCCATTTAAAGCATATTTTTCAAACGTAGCACGAGTTCCTGAAGATGATGGACGTGTAACTAAGACGATATCTTCATCTGGTCCACCTAATTCTTTCCAGTTTGTCGTTTCTCCAGTAAAGATCGAAATTAATTGATCCGTTGTTAAATCCTTAACACCAGCTTCGGTTACATCTTTATTAACAATTGGTGCCATTGTTACAACACATACTTGATGATCAACTAATTCACTTGCTTGTGATTCATCTAATTTTTCTTCAGCTGCTACATCGGAGTTACCAATTGAAACAGTTCCTTCCGAAACTTGTTTTAAACCTTCACCAGATCCACCAGCATCCACTGTAATTGATACATTTGGATTATTTTCAATAAATTTTTCACTTGCTTTATCAACCAATGGTTTTAATGCGGAAGAACCCGCTGCCGTAATTGTCCCTTCTAAATCTGAACTTGATGAGCTTGTTGTGCTCGATCCACAGCCTGTTAAAAGCCCTGCAGTCATTGCAGCTGCCATAAATAACGAAGCTACCTTTTTCATTTTATATTTCCTCCTGAATTTATTTACAGCTAGATAGTATCGCTTATATATCAAGACTATTCATCTACTTGTGTTAAATATTTGTAAATAAATGTAAAGTAATTGGCATAAAAAAAGTGCTCGAATCCGATCGAACACAATAACTTGAAAAAGATTTTAAATAAGTGTAAATAAAATGCATATAAAAAACAAAAGCCCTTTATATAAGGGCTTTTAGAGTGTTTTTAACTATTTAACTTCTACAGTTGCTCCAGCTTCAACCAATTTGTTTTTGATTTCTTCAGCTTCTTCTGGATCAATGTTTTCTTTAATTGCACTTGGGCATCCGTCTACTAATTTCTTAGCATCTACTAATCCTAAACCAGTGATTTCACGAACAGCTTTGATAACTTTAACTTTTGTAGCTCCGATGTCAGTTAAAGTAACAGTTACTTCACTAGGTCCAGCATCTTCTTCAGCAGCAGCAGTAGGTGCAGCAACAGCAGCAGCAGCAACAACACCGAATTTTTCTTCGATTGCTCCTACTAAATCATTTAATTCTAAAATTGTAGCTTCTTCTAAGTAAGCAAGGATATCTTCTTGAGTTAATTTAGCCATTTTTATTTTCCTCCTAATTATTCAGCAGCTGCTTCTTCTGCAGCTGGTTGTTCAGCAGCTTCAGCTGGTGCTTGATCTGCTTCTTTTACAGTTCCATTTTCTTTTGCTTCTGCTAATGCTTTAACAGTCATAGCGAACTTGATGACTGGTGCATTCAATGTTGAAGCAAAACGTGCCAACATACCTTCTTTGTTAGGTAATGCAGCTAATTTTTGGATAATGTCTTCTCCGACAACTTCTCCATCAACGATTCCAGTTTTTAAAACCAATGCTTCGTGATCTTTCGCAAATTTTGCTAAAACACGAGCAGGTGCAACTGGATCCTTACCAAATGCTAAAGCATTAGGTCCAACTAAACTTTTGCTGAATTCATCGTATCCTAATTTATCAGCAGCACGACGTGAAATTCCGTTTTTGTAAACTTTGAATTCTACATCTTCTGCACGAAGGTTACGACGTAATTCAGTAGCTTCTGCAACTGTTAATCCACGGTATTCAACCAAAACAACAGAGCTAGAAGCTTCCATTTTATCAGCTAATTCAGCAACCAACGCTTCTTTTTGGGCAAGAATTTCCTGATTCATTCGTCTACCTCATCTTTCTATATTGTAACAATATTCAAAGAAAAACCCGCACCAAAGCACGGGCATAAATGAGCATCCTAAAGTGCATCAACCCTCGGTAACATAATTAAGCAATTTGCCGTTACTGTCTTTGGAATATTGATAACAAGTGAATATTAAACGTTTATCGGTCTTTTGTCAACCGATTATTCCATAACTACATGGATTGCAGGACCCATTGTAGATGTAAGAACACATGTGTTCATGTAAGTACCTTTAATTGTAGAAGGACGAGCTTTTACAATACGAGTGTACATTGCTTTGAAGTTTTCAACTAATTTTTCATCTTCAAAACTTACTTTACCAATCATAACATTTAAGTTTCCATCGCGGTCTACACGATAAGTAACTTTACCTTTTTTGATTTCATCAATGGCATTTGCAACATCCATTGTTACTGTACCAGTCTTAGGGTTTGGCATTAATCCTTTAGGACCTAAAACACGTCCTAAACGTCCTAATTTACCCATCATATTTGGTGTAGCAACTAAAACGTCGAAATCAAACCAACCTTTAGAAATTTTGTCGATTAATTCTTGATCACCAACGAAATCAGCTCCAGCTTCTTGAGCTTCTTTTGCTTTTTCACCATCAGCTACAACTGCAACTGTTTGTGTTTTTCCCGTTCCATTTGGTAAAACCATTGCTCCACGGATTAATTGATCAGCATGACGAGGATCAACATTTAAGTTGAAGCACAATTCAACTGATTCATCCATTTTACTTGTAGCAACTTTTTTTAATAAAGCAACTGCTTCTTCGATTGAATAGTTTTTAGATGAGTCAACCAATTTTGCAGCTTCTAAATAACGTTTACTTTTCTTAGCCATATCGATTTACCCTCCTATTCAAATCCTTCAATTTTAATACCCATGTTACGTGCAGTACCAGCTACAATTCGCATAGCACCTTCTACATCATTGGCATTTAAATCTGGCATTTTGTATTCAGCAATTTCTTTTAATTGATCAACTGTAATTGTTCCAGAAACCACTTTTTGATCACTACTTGCCTTTTTAATGTTTGCAGCTTTCTTCAATAAGTTTGCTGCAGGTGTTGTTTTTGTTACAAATTCAAAGCTCTTGTCTTCGAATGCTGTAATAACAACAGGTACAACTTCCCCTTGACGATCCTTTGTTGCATCATTGAATGCAGTACAGAATTGAGGCATGTTGATTCCAGCACTTGCTAAAGCAGGTCCTGGTTTAGCTTGTCCAGCCATAAATTGTAGTTTACATACTTTAACTACTTTTGCATTTTTCTTTGCCATAAGACGACCTCCTAATCTATTGTCTCTTATGCAGTGGTCATAATGAGTGAATGCGCACTCTGCCACGCATGCCTCGTTATTGTATGACAAATAAAAATAAAGTGCAATAGTTTTTTAAAAAATATGCTTTATATAAAGGCTTTTTTATTTTTTTATCAAAAAAGTTAATTTTTTTTAAAAAAATGCTTGCATAAGGCCTAATTGCGTGATAGTATAAATGAGCACTTGGCAATGACAAGTCAAAAAAATTAAATGGCGCGTTGGAGAAACGGTTAACTCACATGCCTTTCACGCATGCATTCACGGGTTCGAATCCCGTACGCGTCACCATTTTAAATTCAAAGAGTCTTATGACTCTTTTTTTGTTTGTATCGAATCATAAAAAAAAGAAGTAATCTTTCTTGATTACTCCTTACTTGATGTTTCAATGGTATAGGCGTATAAATCTCCTCTAAA
>CAVBLW010000054.1:0-16970 GCA_963596085.1 Bacteroidaceae bacterium
GATCATAATTAGTAGGTGCAGCAATCACAACAAAATCAGCATCCTTATAAGCGGATTCAGCATCCAATGTTGCTACTAAATTCAATTCTTTTTCAGCTAAATATTTTTCAATATATTCATCTTGAATTGGACTAATCTTTTGATTAATCTTATTCACTTTCTCTTCTAGAATATCAACTGCAACCACTTCATGATGTTGTGCTAATAATGTTGCGATACTCAATCCTACATATCCTGTTCCTGCTACTGCAATTTTCATAAAAATCAACCCTTTCTCACTTTTAGATAAAAAGATGTCTCATTTTTCGACACCTTTTTAAACCCTTAAATTCATAAAATCAACAACAAAATAAGAATTAAAATAATCATCAATGAAACATAAGTAAATAAATATTTTTTAGATTTTGCTCGATTTAAGAAAATTAAAATCAATCCCATAAATAAACAAATGACTAAACCTAGAGATAAATTCATTGCAATAATACTTTCTTTTGATAAATCCACCTTATAATTTGAAAAATTCAATGTTATTAATGAGAAAATAGATACAAACAATCCCATAAATGTCATAATATTTACATAAATAGAATTCTCTTTACGATCCAAATCTTGGTTTAGTTTTTCAATCTTCGTAATGTGTTTACTATATTCACTTTGATAATTTCCTAAACCACGATACTGACTTTCATTATTAAAAGAAGATCCCTCTTGCATTGAATAATCTGCTTCTGGTTCTTGTATTAATTCTTCAAAGAAAATCTGAGCAATTTTATCTCCCTTTTTAATCTCAATCTGATTACTTGAAATATTCATTACTCTTAAAAACATATAAGTTCTATGTCCTGGAAAATAGTGAGGTCCAGAAACAAATAAACCAAGTCTCATACGAGAATTCTTTTCTCCAATACGTCCCATCAAATTTCTAGGCATAGAAATTTCTTCATTCGTTTTTATGAAAACAACTTCATTTGGATCCAAGCAATAACAATCCTTATTTCCATCTTCTAAAACAATTTGATCGATCGAAAGATCATAAGATACCGCATTCACATTTTCTTCTTTGTAACCAGTAACAATAAGATCTTTAGATAATCTTTTGATGTCTTTATCTACTAAAATCATAAGATTCATCTCTTTTCTAAATTAAACAAATAGTAGCACTTTTGTTTCATTAATTCTATGTTTAGTCTATCAAAACAATCTTACAATACGCTTACTCACAATAAAATTCTTTATACCATTGTGCAAAAGCTCTTAGGCCATCTCTTAAACTTGTCGAAGGTTTAAAATTAAAATCTCTTTCTAATGCCGATGTATCTGCATAAGTTACCGGTACATCTCCTGCCTGCATCGGAACTAATTTCTTATGGGCTTCAAAATCATAATCCGAATCTAAAACACCAGCCGCAATCAATTCTTGTTGAAGAATATCCACAAATTCTAATAAGTTTTCTGGATGACTATTTCCAATGTTATAAACTGCATATGGAGGAATTGGTAAGCCATCTTCCCCCTTCTTTCTTTCTGGTGCTTTTTTCATAACACGAGATACGCCTTCTACAATATCATCAATATAAGTAAAATCTCGTTTACAATTTCCATAATTAAAGATTTGAATTGTTTCATTCTTACGAAGTTTATTCGTAAAACCAAAATAAGCCATATCGGGACGACCAGCAGGACCATAGACTGTAAAGAAACGTAAACCTGTTGAAGGAATATTATAAAGCTTGCTGTAAGCATGTGCCATTAATTCATTTGATTTCTTTGTTGCTGCATATAAACTAACTGGATGATCCACTTGATCTTCTGTACTATAAGGAACCTTTTTGTTTGTTCCATATACACTACTACTTGAAGCATAGACTAAATGTTCAACACCATTTGATCCATCATCATAGGAATGACGACAAGCTTCTAAGATGTTATAGAATCCAATTAAGTTTGATTCAATATAAACATCCGGATTTGTAATAGAATAACGAACACCTGCTTGAGCAGCTAAGTTTACAACAATCGAAGGTTTATATGTATAGCTGGTCTTTTGCACATGGGTGATAAAAATCGCCCATTAATCATGTTTTTTAGACATAACGTCTCTATATTTCATTCTTTTTGGTGAATTTACAGCTAATCTGATGAATTTTAGTACCTTATCATACTTATCTTTTGGATCATTCATTATGAACCAAAATAGATTCATCCAATCTTGTAAGTGTTCTCTATCATATCCTCCATGTTCTTTCATGAATTTTTTTAAAAGTTAATGAAGATGATTTACAGGATATAATGGATTATCTTCATCTTTTAATTTTTTAAGTTCTATCGATGAATAGGATTCATCCTTTAAATCTAAATCTTCAATTAAAATATTATGAGATTTTTCATCGTCATGAACTAATGTTGCTCCTTTAGTTATGTATTTTTCATACGTTCTTTTTGTAGATGTTCTCGATGGTTTAGAGGTATACGTAACAATAAAAATTGAGTGCTTATCATCACATGCTACACCTATTCCGATTTTATTTCTGGATATACTACGAAGCTTCTTTCCGTTCTTTGTGATTGTTTCGTTTTTGATTTTAGATAAATACATTTCATCTAAATAAATTGTACCTTCAAGTTTAACATCATCTTGAATTCCTTTTAACACTTCAAATACCTTTAATAACCAGTATTTTGACGTTGTCGGTGAATTTCTATTGTCATACGCTGTAGATTGTATGGAATGGACTTCAAACAAATGAAGAAGATACTCAATCCATTCAGATATTGGAATTTTCCTTGAATCGAATATTGTGTTTGTCAAAGAAGTGAATCTTCTATTGCACTCTTTGCATAAATATCTTTGTATTCCATCTTTTCTACATCCACTTTTTATAAAGTTAGTTGATCCACAAATCGGGCAGCAATTCAAAGGTATAGAATTTATAAATATTACTTCCTCAAATGAGGTTTTTGGATGTTTTGCTTCATACCATTCAGTAATTGTGGATTCTATTAATTTTTGATCAGGAGATATATTAGTATCATTTGACCAAGTAAAAGAACGTAA
Source organism: Bacteroidaceae bacterium (assembly GCA_963596085.1). GTDB lineage: Bacteria > Bacillota_I > Bacilli_A > Erysipelotrichales > Erysipelotrichaceae > Absicoccus. The sequence goes on from CAVBLW010000054.1 coordinate 3,056, forward strand.
AGGAGCATATTTTTTACGTCTTTTGTTTTTCATGTTTTGGCGGTTCCGAGTTTCACGAGATGAATAACCAGAACCGCCAAGTCCTTCTTAATGATTATTCATCTCATGAAACTCTTTAAGAGCTTGCCCTTCTACAAGCCCTTAAATTATATCATGTTTTGTGATTTCTATCGCCCATGTGCAAAAGACAAGCTTTAACTAAAAATTTATCACTTTTATACAAAAAAATAATTTAAAAGTTATTAGATAAGATTGGTTTTTATCGGTTTTATTATCCCTTTTTCATCAGCAAAATATTTTGAACCACAATTTGTACAAATTAAATTCATATCTAATTTACATCCACATTTACAGACAAGTGCATATTTTTTTGCAGGATTTCCTACAACCATTGTAAAGTCTGGAACTTCTTTAGTTACTACAGATCCAGCTCCAATAAACGCATATTTTCCAATATCATGACCACAAACAATAGTTGCATTTGCACCAATTGTTGCTCCTTCTCGTATAATCGTTTCTTTAAATTCTGATTTTCTTTCAATAAAACTTCTAGGATTTGCAACATTTGTAAAAACTGCATTTGGTCCTATAAAGACATTGTCTTCACATTTAAAACCAGTATAAAGTGCAACATTATTTTTAACTTTTACATTATCCCCTAATACAACTCCACTCTCTATAAAAGCATTTTCTCCTATGTTACAATTTTTACCAATTTTAGATCCTTTCATAATATGACACCAATGCCATATTCTTGTTCCCTCACCAATTTCAGCACCTTCGTCTATTTTTGCACTATCATGACAAAAATATTTTTTACTATTCATAATCATACCGCCTTCGTTATTTAATTAATATTTACAAGCTTCCTTCTCCAAAAGTTCCACTCATTTCTATTGATGCAAAATCTTCAAGTGGTAATCGAACTGGAAGTCCTGTCTTTTGACTTTTATAAATTGCTAAAATAATTTCTAAAGCATTCCTACCTGCATATCCATCTACATATGGTTTTCTATCTTCTTTAATAGCTGTAATTACATCTGCATATAAAGAAGTATGTCCATTACCATACACATTAGATGTAGCTTCTTGCATTCCAGCTTTTTTTTCATCTTCCTTTGTAGCATCTGCAAAATTCCATACATCAATATTATTACACGAAGTACCACCTAGTTTAGCTGTACCCGTTTCTCCAAAAAGATAGAGTGTTTCTTCTAAATTTTTTGGATAAACATTAACAGTACCTTCAATTGTACCAATAGCTCCATTTTTAAATTTAAGAACAGCCATTCCAATATCTTCACATTCTAAATAATCATGAAATTGTTGACGAGTCACTCCATATACTTCTTCTACTTCGTTTCCTAACATCCAACGTAATAAATCAATTCCATGAATACATTGATTCATCAATGAACCTCCATCAGAAGCCCATTTCCCTCTCCAAGGTGCTTGTTCATAATAAGCCTTATTTCGATTCCAACGAACATGAATAGAACCATGAGAAAGTTTACCAAATCTTCCTGCTTCTAAAGCACTTCTCATTTCTTGTACCGCAAGGTTAAAACGATTTTGATGACATACTGCAAGTTTAACTCTATATTTTTCACTTGTTTCAATCATTTTTGTTGCATCTTGCATAGACATAGCCATTGGCTTTTCTACAATTACGTTGATATGATGTTCCATACAATAAAGAGCTATTTCTGCATGTACACCACTATCTGTTGCGATTGCTACCAATTCTATTTCTGGGTGTTCATCAATCATCTTTTTATAATCTTCATATCTTAAAGCATTCGTAGTGAATTCTGTTTTTTCTAAAAGAACATCAATGTTTTTCATAGATAAATCGCATAAAGCTACAAGTTCTAAACCATTGTTTCTAAGTGCTTTTATATGATTTACAGCAATTCTTCCACAGCCAATAAGTGCATATTTCATTTACCTAATCCTCCAATGCTCTTTTTACCTGTTCAATAATATATTCTCTTTCTTCATCATACATTTCAGGGAATACAGGAATCACAAATGTTGTTCTACTTAATTCTTCTGTCACAGGTAAATCTCCTTCTTTATATCCAAGTTGTGCAAAAGCACCTTGTAGATGAAGTGGCACAGGGTAATACGTTCCTGTAGGAACGCCATTCTCTTTAAGTTTGTCCATTATTTTTTGAGCGTTTGAATGTTTGAGTGCATAAATATAGTATGAATGGTACGCATCATTTCCTTCAAAAGGAGTGATATAATTCATATCTTTAAATGCTTCATTAAAGAGTCTAGCATTTTTTCTTCTTCCTTCTACAAATTCATCTAAATGTGTTAATTTTTTACGTAAAATAGCTGCTTGAATCGCGTCCAATCTAGAATTATAACCAATTAAATAATTATAATATTTTGATTCTCCGACTGGCATATTTTCCGGAAATTCAATTCCTTTTATTTCATATTCGCGTTTTAAAGTCCATAAGCCATCTTTACCTGAACCATGTACTTTTAACGAACGACAAGCTCTTGCGATATCTTCATCATCCGTAAGAACCATTCCTCCATCTCCATCACAGCCAAGATTTTTTGTTGGAAAAAATGAAAAACACGATACATCTCCTAATGTATTCTTTCTGCTTCCTTTATATTGTGTACCTGCAGATTGTGCACAATCTGAAATTAAATATAAATTATGTTTTTTACAAATTTTGCGAATTGAATCCATGTCACATGAATTTCCATAAAAGTGTACAGGTAATACAGCTTTTGTTCTTTCTGTAATTGCAGACTCAATTAAATCAGGATTCATACAATAAGTATCTTCACATACATCAATAAAAACAGGAGTAGCTCCTACAGCTGCAATACTTTCCGCAGTCGCAAAAAAAGTCCATGATACAGTAATTACTTCATCACCTTCTCCTATGCCTAATGCTCTAAGTGCTAATACAATTGCATCCGTTCCACTACCACAAGAAACTCCATATTTAGCTCCTTCATAAGCAGCAAATTCTTCTTCAAAAGAAGATACTTCATTACCACCTATATAACCACCAGAGCGAAGCACTTTAAGTGCAGCTTCTTCATATTCTTCAGCATAAGTTTCATGTTGACGTTGTACATTCATTAATTTAATTTCCATAGCTAAACTCCCTTTCCTAATTTAATTAAAGTTGGATAATCTATCCATTTATTATAAGTATCCACTGACCTTTTTATACACAATCTATATTTATACATAATTTTGTACATCTTATATAAATTCTCGAAACTCTATTTTAAAATTCTTCATTTAAAATCAGTCTATTCACAAGTCAATATTAGTTTGCAATCTTGAAATTATTTTTTATTTTCCTCGAAGTTCTCCAAATCGATTAATTTCCATTTCCTTTTTGAAATCTTTCAACATTTCTAAGTAATTATATTTTGGTTCATATCCTAATTCAGCAACAGCTGGTGTTATATCCATAATATACTGTGGAGCATTTGGTTTATCCGGCCTCATAATAATTTTAGATTTATTTCCTTCTTCACCAAATATTTCAACCATACCCTTGATTTGATCCAATAATGAAGTTCCAACACCAGTTCCTACATTGTAATATCCATTATCTTTATCAACAAATAATGATTTATATAACATTTGACAGAAATCTTTGACATAGACCATGTCTTTGAGTCGGCTAGCATCGCCCCAGACTTCAATATCATCCCCAGCGATTGCTTTATCAATCAAAGTTCTATACCCGATTTTTCTTATTTCACCATCCACATAATAATAGTCGATTGGAGAATAAAGATAAATTGTAGGCAATCTGAATATAAATCTTTTCAAGCCATGCATTTGATGATAATTTTCAATCATATCTACTGCAAAGTTTTTACTCATTACATAAATTGTATGATCTGTTGTAAAACTAAACTTTCTAGGCATATCTGCTTTCAGTACAAGTTCCATTTCTCCATAATCTTTAATATCACCAAAGCTTTGTGCAAATAAAATACGATCAGCTTTATTTTCTCTACAGTATTCAAGGATATTTAAATTCCCTGTAATATTTACATCAATATATTTCTGCGGATTATATCCTTTCATTCGAGCAGGCATCGCTCCAGCTAAATCTACAACCGCATAAACATCTTTTGGTAGTTTTGAAAATTCTTCTTTTTTTGTAATATCCACTTGATAATAAGACACATTAAGTTGATCAAAATATTCTGTTTCTCTCGTACCAGTAGCTATAATCTCATATTCATTTCCATTATAATTTTCAAGGAAATATTTAATGAAGTATCTTCCCGTGTCCCCACTCGCTCCAAAAACGACTATCTTTTTCATACTAACTCCTTTCTCTTTTAGTTTAAAATCACTTTTACATATTTATTTTGATTGCTTAAAACTTCATTAATCTGTTCTTGGCTTTCGAATTTTAACACCAACGTACCAATTGCTTCATTAGCAGCTTCAAAAGCTCCCACAGTTGTACCTTCATTGATCCATAAATCTCGTTCAACTACATTTTTTTCTATTTCATTAGAAATCCATAATTCTTTAAAAACTCCTGCTTGATCACTATGAATAATGATTTCAGCCCAGCATCCATCATAAGGTCTCTGTTCGATTTCATCTAACGGTAAACCGACTGAATATTTCACCATATTTGTAATCATATCTACCCCAGTAGCATAACGAAGACATTCAGCTAAACGATTTCCTCCACCACGTGGTGATAATTCCATAATATAAGCTTTTCCATCTGTTCCTTCTCGCGTTTCAATATTATAAACAGCTGTTTTCATTTTTAATAATTTTAAAAGACGTTGAATTTCCTTTGTTAATTCTTTTTGATGTTCACATGATATAGATGAAGGCCAACTATATGCCGCTGGTGTATATGGATTTTTAGCATCTTTATCAAATCGTTGGCAATTAAAAGATACAAATTTTAATTCACCATCTATAGAAAAACTATCTGTATCTGACGAATAACCTTTTTGCGTAATATAATCTTCAATAATAAATTCATGCGAATGTGAATACGATAAAGCATATTGAATACTTTTTTCTAAATCTTTCGGATTATCAACACGAGTAACACCTTTACTTCCAGCAGAATCTGTCGGCTTAACAATAACTGGCCAATGAAACAAATCTACATTATCAAGTGCATCTGAAATGTTCTTATATCCTTTTGCAGTAGGAACCGTAAACCCATTCTCAGTTAAAAATTTTCGAAATTTACTCTTATTTTGTAAAATACAAACCGATTCATAGGGCCCTACATTCGGTAAACCCATTTGTTCTGCAACATAAGCAGCTGTTACAACACCGGGGTCACATGCAAAAGACATAATGCCATCAATACCACGAGCTTTTGCTTCTTCAAGTGTTTTCTCTTTATCGATAATACTAACATTTACATATTCATCCGAATACTTATGAGCAATATTATCTGGAAGATAATCCGCTGTTATTGTATAAATCCCATGTTTTTTAGCGGCTTTTATAACAGGAAGTGCATATCGTGCACCGCCTAAAATCATTAATTTCTTCATAACAAATACCTCTTAACATTTCAATCCAAAATAATATCACAAATTCGGTTTACACTTTCTATACTCAAATCTGCATACAAAGGTAGAGTTAATACACGTAATGCCAAATGTTGAGCAACCGGTGTTTTTTCTACACCTGCTGTTGGATAATTTCGATAGCATTCAAAACTATTTGTCAAAGGATAAAAATACTTTCTTGCACCAATTCCTGCTTCTGCTAATTTTTCAAAAATTTCATTTCGTGTATATTTATAATCATCAAAAACAACTGGAAAGTAAGCATAATTACTCTCGACATCTTCTTGAATAACACTAAGTTTTATTCCATCAATACCACTCAATCGTTTTCTATATTGTTCTACAATTTTCTTCCGCTTTAAAATTTCATCATCTAAATGTCTTAAATTACAAATTCCCATAGCCGCTTGAAATTCATTCATTTTTGCATTTCCGCCAATATAACAAACAGATTCAGGGCCATGGATTCCAAAGTTTTTTTGATCATTTAATAATTGAACCCAACTATCATCTTTAAAACAAACTGCTCCACCTTCAATTGTATTAAAGACTTTAGTCGCATGGAAACTAAACATAGAAGCATCTCCAAAACAAGCTGAAGAAATACCTTTATATTTAACAGCAAAAGCATGTGCCGCATCATAAATCACTTTTAATCCATATTTTTTTGCAATTAAATCAATAGTTTCAACATCACAAAGATTTCCATAAACATGAACCGGAACAATTGCAACTGTTCGATCTGTAATTAAACTTTCTATTTTTGTAACATCAATAGTATAATCTTCCTCGTTAATATCACAAAATACAGGGACTAAGCCATTACGCACAATAGCATGTGTAGTTGATGCAAAAGTAAAAGGTGTGGTAATTACTTCACTTCCTTTAGGAAGATTTAATGCAGCAATCACATTTTCTAAAGCTAAATGTCCATTAGTATAAAGTGCCACATGAGAAACGCCTAAATATGCTTCTAAATCAGACTGTAATTGTTTATGTTTAACACCCATATTTGTTAACCAATGACTATCCCAAATCGAACGAATTTCCTCAACATATTCGTCAAGATTTGGCATAGATGAGCGAGTAACTAAGATTTTATCATCCATCTTTCTAACCTCTCTTTCTTATGACTCTTTTTATTGTAGGACGAATCATATTCATCAAATATTCATACGATTCTAAATGAAGTATAAAAGACGCTCCTATATAAATAATTGCACCTAAAGGAACTTGAATCATTAAAGTTAATAGTGCGGATAGATGCAATAATTCAACAAACTTTACACAGCATCCCATAAATATTGCAAGAAGAATACCCGGCAAAATATCTTTCATCTGTTCCAAGTAGGCATAATTTAATAACTTTCGATTAGGCCAGGAATTTATAATCATACTTGCTACCATACTAACCAATAAACTATATGCCATAGCCATCACACCAAACCACATGGTAGAAATAAGCAATACTAATCCCACAATTTTCTTTATAATTTCCAATTTTAAAAATAAATCACTCCGCCCCATGGCTTTAATTGCATTTAAATTGGCCGTATGTATTGGATAAAACATATATGTGATACAGAAAATCCTTAAAAATGGAACACACATTAACCATTTATCAGTTAATAAGAGTTTCACAACAGGTGTTGCACAGAAAGCTAAGCCCATCATTAATGGAGCCATAATATATGTACTTGTTTTAATTGCGCGTCTTGTCATCTGTTTTACTCTCTCATGATTATCTTGTGCACTTGACATCGTTGGAAGAAGAACACTATCAATTGATGAATTTATATTTGTTACGATTACATTTGGGAATTTTTGGCCTTGATCATAAAATGCTAAATCTGAAGAAGAGTACATCCGACCTATAATCAAACTACGAACATTATTATAAACTGTATCTATAAGCGATGACGCTAACATTTTCCAACCAAAAGAAAACAATCCCTTTAAACGTTGCCATGAAAACATCTTCTTTGGACGCCATTTTACAGTCAGCCATAAAATCAAAGTATCGATTGTTGTATTAGATAGTTGTTGAGCCACAATTGCCCATACACCAAAACCAGCATAAGCTAAAGCAATTCCTAAAAATGCTGAAAAGATTGTTCCTCCTAATGTAGAATAAAAAAATCTTTTAAACATCATATTTCTTGATACATAAGATTGTTGAATGCCCTTTATTCCCGATATGACAATTGTAAGACTAATCACTCTTACAATTGGAGTAAGAGAAGGATCTTTATAAAACTGTGCAATAAATGGAGCTAAAGTAAACATCAAAGCATATAAGACCAAACACATTGTAAAGTTAAAATAGAATACGGAAGAAAAATCAAGATCATCTGCATCTTTCTTTTGAATTAAAGAAGTTCCCAGTCCACTGTCCACAAAGACTTGCATAATATTGGTAAAGACCGTAATCAAAGCAATTTGCCCATAATCCGATGGAACAAGTATTCGAGCTAAAACAATTGCAACTACAAACGAAACCATTTGAGCTCCGCATCGTTCAGCGAATCGCCACAAAAAATTTGATATAACACTTCCTTTATTCATTCCAACTTCTCCTAAATTCTATCCCTTGCAAATACTAATTATATTTTAATAAAAGATACACATGCTTCAAGTAAAGCTTCATTCGCCTTTTTAACGGCAATTTAATATATAAATCTTTATATTTTGTTTTTAACTCCTTTATATCTCCAGTAGTTATACAAATACCATATTCAATCTCTTTAATTTTATCTTCAATTACCTTTGTATACTTTTTATTCGTCTCTTCATCTAATTCTTTTAACATCTTAATTATTCTTCTCTTAAAACTTACATAACGCTCTCTATTCTGTGAAATTCTCGTTGTCCATGATCCAGGTGTCGCCACTCTGTATGCTCCCATACATTCTGGTAAATATAACATTCCACCGTTAAGAGATCCCCAAATTTGTAAAGAATAATCCAAACCTAAATTTTCATAAAATTTTGGAATCTTTTCGAGCATCTTTTTCCTGTAAAAAAGTGAGTTAGTGGAAACAAAATCTCCTCCACCTTTAATAACTTCTTCCGTAGAAAAAATACATTCTTTTTTTGATGGAGCAAAACGAAATTTCTCTTCGCCATCCTTAACAGCAATTACAGTATGTGCTGACATATTCACTTCAGGATATTTTTCCATCAAATTATATTGTTTTTGAAGTTTTAACTCATCAGTCCAAAAATCATCACCTTCACAAAAAGCAATATATTTTCCTTTTGCTCTAGGATATTGAAATGTTGTTGTTACATTTATGCCTTTAGAGTATTGATTTTCACTTTGATATATAGGCTGAATTACTTCAGGATATTTCTCTTCAAATTCCTTTATTATTTCAGCGGTATGGTCTGTTGATGCATCATCATGAATCAATACTTCAAACTTAAAATCTGTTTTTTGATTAAGAAATCCCTCCAAAGCTTCTCCTATATATTTTTCATGATTATAAGTATTGCAAACAATACTAACTTCTATATTGTTTTTATTCATAATTTCTTCACCTATACTACAATCCCCATTTTTTCAATAAACTTAATCGTTTTTGCAAATCACTATTTAAATTTATTCGATCTGCAAAACTCTCTCTAAACTTATAATTTGATCCTCGGTATATAATTCTATGTGCCCACGCAATTGGTAATAATAATTTACTTTTATTAATATAAGAACAATAAGGCAATAAACACATCGTTTTATAATTTGGAAACAGTTGTTGTATTAAATATTTTTTTCTTGCATTTCTCAAACTTGTTCCACTATTAATTGCTTGCTTTGTAATACCTGTATTTTTATTCAATTGGTCATCATGTCCAAAAACACCACCAGTAAATATTTTTTGTGTCGCTATCTCGAAAAAGTCATCATCAATTTTTTCAACTTCAATTGGTGCATTTGTATCAAACCACCTTTGAATAAACGCAAATACAATCTTCAAAAATTTCCACAAATTCAATTGAATCAATTTCGTACGAATCCAGTCCCAATTAAGGTTAGAATCTCTAGAAAATAGAGCAATATCCATGAATTGTCTAAAGCCAACTCCTTCAGATATCATATGTCCTTTTAGGTGTTGAACAACGAACACAAAATGATAATTCTTATCTAATTGGTTATCTTTTACATAATCCCAACAATATGAGAAGTATTCATTTGCCTTTTCATCACCAATTCCCGAATGAATTAAAGAAGTATGGATTTCTAAAACAAAAGAATCCTTGGTAGCAACACTTACACTTTCAACCTCTGGGCACAAAGAAAAGCCCTGTTCTTTAAGTAATGATCTTACTCTAAGAATATCTTCTTTTTTTACAAGTAAATCTACGTCTCCCATTGTTCTCAAAGGAGGATATTTATAATATTTCGCTAACTCAAAACCCTTAACAAAAAAATGTGGTATATCGGATAAAACATCATTTAACTCTTTAATATAATTCTTTTTATTCTCGAATTGGTATACCGAAGCATAGAATTTTTTCTGAAGCTTTGCAGATTTACATTGCTTATAAACAATGCCTTCTAATTCGTGAGATTTTGCATAAGAAAAAATTTCTGGTGATAGAATATACGTATTTTCTCTATCATTAATATAATCTGATAGAATTTTTAAAAATGTAATTTGGTCATCCGTCACTCTAGTCACCAACTTTCTAAAAAATTATAATTGTTTTATTAATTCAAAAAAATTTGAATAATTTTTTTCTGCATTAAACTTTTCTTCCCAAGTTAATCGAGCATTTTTTCGTATTCTCATTTTTTCTTCGGAATTTAAATTTACAAAAGACTTTATCACTTCAGCAAGTGTTCGTGCATCGATATCTGCAGGGACTAATTTCCCGTTATAACCATCAATTACGATTTCCTCACAACCACCAACATCAGTTGCAATCACTGGGATTCCAAATGACATTGCTTCCATAAATGAAACTGGTAATCCTTCAGATGAACTTGTACTAATCAAACAGTTAAACGATTTTTTACCATATTCTGATAATAATTCCTTATTATCAACTTGCCCCATAAATTGATAATGAATATTAGAAGGTAAATTTTCTGATGCTAATTGTTTTAAACTTTCCTTTAAAATTCCCTCACCGTAATGTATCCATTCAATCTCTATGTCGTTAATATATTTTAATGCAAAAATCAATCGATCGATTCTTTTTACTTCAACCATATTGGCTACAGTAAGCAATCTTATTTTACTTTGATCAAAAGGATTCTTCCCAACATTGTATGTTCCTAAATAAGATGTAATTACTTTATTCTTATTTAGAAAAGGATACTTATCTATCAAATAGTTTCTTCCTTTGTTAGATACAGAACAAATTAAATCTACATTTTTAAATATATTTTTTCTTTCCGGTAAATATCTACTAGAAGATCTAAATTCATATAAATCATATCCATGGGCTCTAGTAATCCACTTACTCTTCTTATAAGTTTTCTTCAAACGAGCAGCAATGCTAGCATGAACATGCATCCAATAGGAATAAAAAACAACTTTTCCATTAGTGTTATAATTTTGCAGATTTTTTTTTATTTCATTACTAAAATATAAACTTTGACCTTGATATACTGTCATTGCTAAAAGTTTTTTTATTGTTATACCAGATTGCATTACATAAATTAATTCTTTCCAATAATCTAAAGAAAATAAGCTTTTAAATATATTAAATATAAGTACCCACTTATCACATTTTGATATCGCTTTATATGTTACATTTTCAGGTAAAGAAACTAGGTTATTTAATTTTGCATTAATAGGATATACAATTATTTCTTCCGTTGTTTTTCCCAAAAATAATATTTCTGATTCTAAAAAAGACTCGCTTCCCTTGAAAGGAAATTGAGAACAAATTAAAACAATCATTCACTAATAACCTCTTCTTCCTTACATATATTTAATCCTGTCATCGTTAGTAAAAATACATTCCAAGCACCTTTATCTAAGAAAAAACCCAAAGGAAAACAGATAGCCATCAAAGCAACAATCAAGGCAAAAGATACATAATCATTATGTAACTTTGCACTTTTATAGCAGTTGTAAAAGATTGTTAACATCAAAATAAAACCAATTAAACCTGTGGTAGCTAAATATTCCAAATATACATTATGGATTCCTTCATAAACTCCAAATAAAGACTGAGTAATATATCCTTCTGTACCAAAACCATATCCAAACAACAAACGAAATGGTTTATTAAATAAAGCCTCGCCTATATTTTGCCAAATATAAAAGCGACCTGTACCTCCATCTTCTTGTATCGCTTTCATACTTAATCGATCAAGCGCTGGTAACTCTACATTATTTAAAATATAATTAATAAGAACAAGAATTCCAATCGAGATAACAATAATTTTAAATAATGAAAATAAACTAACTTTTGACCCAATCTTATTTACATGTTGATAAATATAAATAATTAATGATAAAAAAGTTGCAGCTAAAGCCCCTCTTGAAGCAATCAAAAGTAATTCAATAAATATCATTGCTGAAACACTTGAAAAAAGTACTTTTTCAAATTTTCTTTCAGAATGAATCGATTCATCAATACACATCAAAAAAGAAAACACTATGTTTGCCGCCAGTCCATTTTGATCTGCCGTTCCAGCCGCTGTTTGAATTGTTGCTCTTGAGACCGAAATATCTGTGTTTGGTGCTAAATATAAAACTAATACAGCCGTGGCAAAAATCATTGAATATTTTATTAGTCGAATCTCTCGCGGATTAAATTTAAACATTACACCAAAAATCGTCAAACTCACTAAACTTAATAATGTGACCATTTGATGAATAGTATAATCTGAATTCAAAGACCATAGAGTCGTAGTTAAACACCATACTGCAAATAGCAATAAACATATGCATCTCTTATCTAAAAATAATAATTTGTTCTTTAGATAAATAGAAAGAAAAAATGAAAGTGCCGCAATCATTCCAACATATTTATTTATTGTGAAGCCAGTAAAATTTAGCACTTGATTCAACGGTAACAATGCACAATAAATTGCATAAATTATTGCTGAAACTCTAATTGTTTTAAAATTAATATTTATCTTCATTTTTTATAGTCTCCATGAATTTAAAAAGTAAAATATTTAATATCATTTAATTCCCTTTAATTGAGCAATAATTTTTTCAAACTGTACTTCCCAAGTCATAAATTTCCTAGCATACTCTCTCATTACTTCTCCAACTTCTGCGTAATTCCAATTCTGTACAGCTAAAGAGAATTGATATACTTCTTCCATGTCTATCGCTTCACTATTATTTGGTAATTCTTTAGCCCACCAACATTTTGAATTAATATTTGGATCATCATTTGCATAAACAAACGGAAGACCTCTTGCAACGTACTCTCGAATCTTTAAAATCGATGCAGTTGAAAATCCTCTTCTATACATTCCTAAACTACCTAATCCAATTGTAGCCCTATTAAATAATTCATCTAAATCTTTACCCGTTCTTCTTCCATGGAAGAATATATTATCTTCTAATCCATAATTGCGAACCATATTTTTCCATAGAGCTAAAGATCCATCTCCTTCTCCACCAACTAAGTCAATAATAACGTTATTTCGATTTATTGATGTCCATTTTGACATACCTTCTATGATACGGTCATACCCTTGCCATGTACACATACTTGCTACAGTTAAAATATGTATTTTTGAAGTATTTTCATGTTGAATCTTTGGTATATTTTCTATAGAAACACCATTATCAATATTAATAGCTTTCACTCCTCTAAAAGAATTAGCTTTTTCACCTATTAATGTATATAAATCTACAAATTGAGCTGTTTTCCGATTCCAATATTCTGAATATTTCCAATAAATAGCTCTCAAAATATTTTCTGGTTTTTCTCTTCCAAGAGGATAAGTAGAAATTTCTACAACAATTTTAGAATTTCTGTTTAACTTTTTACACATGCTATAACCTGTATAACTTAAAGGAGAATATCTAAAATAAACAAAATCATATTTTTTCTTATCCAAAACTTTTTTCACTGAATGATAAATATCAAAATAACTAAATAGATGATAATATAATCTTGTTTTTCCTAAAAAAGTCTTTTTTATTTTAATTCTTTCCTTCGTATTCACTGTGTTTAAATAAACAAATTCGTGATCAAATGAAATATATTCAACTTCATAACCTAAATTCACTAATGCTTGCATTTGTCCATCAATCTTTTGAAGTATTGAATACGATTCTACTAGTGGATATTTATTTATAAATAAAACAGTTCCCATAATATTTTCCTCTTCAATTCTTTAAATAATAATCATGCATTCTAAATATAAAATAAA
>CAVBLW010000055.1:0-13305 GCA_963596085.1 Bacteroidaceae bacterium
GATTTCCAATGACTCCGACACCGATTGTTACCCAATTGTATTTTACTTGTTTCATCTTTAAATTCCTTTCATAGATTCATTTATAAGAAAAGCCCTAAAAAGGGCTTTTAAAAAGGGAGAAATAATAATTTGTTATTATAATTATTCATCAATATTTTCAACACAATTTAGAATATAATCTTCTGCTTCTTTTGACCAAATACCATCTGTTTTTGCTAAGATCTTGCCTAATTCTGAATCTTTATCAACCGAAGATAATTGTGTTAAATCTAATTTTTTGTGTGTATAAACAACCTTTTTCGCACCACCGATTTCTTTTTGATGTTCTGTTGTATATGCACATGAATCAAGCCCTAAAACATGTGTAACGATGGTAGCAGGATTTATTACACCATCTTCAACAAGTTTTACTGCTTTTCGCATATCATCAGCCGTTCCACCTGAAATTCCCATGTAATGCGTACGTGCATAATGAATATCATAGAAATTCACAGTGCCCATAAATCCTTTATCCTGAGGACCAGCAAAGAAATCAATACATGCATCAGCAGCTGCTAATTGTGAAGATTCTGTTACTGCATCTGGATGAGCAGACATAACGATAATGTCATCATATCCTTCTCCGTTCACTAAATTGGATAAGTATGTTATTTCATCATCTAAATTTTTTACATTCACATAAGTAACTTCGATTCCATTCTGACTTGGATAAAATTTTTCAGCTCGATCCAATTTATCTTGATGGCGATCTGTCACTACAATGTGTTTTGGTTTTTTATCCCCATGAAGTGCATAATCTACCGTTAATAGCCCCATCGGACCAGTTCCACCAATCACAAGAAGATTTCCACCATCTTTAATTCCCATTTCATGTGTATGTGTTCCAAGTGGAATATGATATTGAGAATCAAGTGCACCAATAACACATGATAAAGGTTCCATTAATGATCCTTCAAAATATGTATCTCCTTTATAAGGAATCAAGCAGTCAGCTCGCATTACATCGTCCGAAATAATTGCATAGGTTGCATCTCCACCCATATCATGATAGGAATATCCAGGACAACTATAAGGTTTATCTTCCAAAAGCAAATTTGCTTGAATAACAAACTTTTCACCTTTTGCATATTTATGTGTCCATTTTGCTCCTACATCCAATATTTCACCACAAAATTCATGGCCAATAATAATAGGATTTTCTTCTAAATTATCCGGTGACTTTTTATGATCATTTCCTTGATTCACTAATTTTAAAGAAGACATGCACACGCTATCCGTAACAACACGTGCAAGTATTTCATCTTCCTTCATTTCAGGTAAATCGAACGCTTCTAAACGAAGATCGTTTTTACCATAAAGTCGAACCGCAAATGTTTTCATCTCTGTACCTCCTAAAATTCCTTATAAATTCAATTCAGCTACTAAGCCAAGAATCCTACTGCGTATCCAACGATACCTAATGCGAATAATGCAAAAATTAATAGGATTGGATTCACTTTCTTTCTTAAGAAATACATCATTAGGAACGTTAAAGCCAAACCTAACAATCCCGGACACATTGAATCTAAAATATCAGATACTGTTGTAACCGTCGTTTGTCCATTCGCTGTTGTACTTGAAACAACTAAAGGTACATTGATTGTTGTCCATTTCGTAACTAAGACACCCATAATGAATAGTCCTAATACCGTCGCACCTTCGGTTAATTTTGGTAATAAATTACCTGACAAATCATCAACAATATCAAGCCCTTTTTCAAATCCCCATTTTAAACCAAACCATTTGATTGCCAAACGAATAATATTGAAGGATAAGAAGAACACCAATGGTCCTACAATACTACCATTCACAGCAAGAGATGCACCTAATGCAGCTGTAATCGGACGTAATGTTGACCAAATAACTGGATCACCAACGCCACACAATGGACCCATCAAACCAATTTTCAAAGAGTTGATTGTTCCTTCATCAATATCTTTACCTTCAGCTTTTGCTTCTTCCATTGCCATAGTTACACCGACAACTGGGCCACAAACTGCAGGAGTTACGTTGAAGAATGTTAAATTACGTTTCAATGCTGCTACTTGATCTTCTTTTTTATGATATACACGTTTAATCGTTGGAATTAAATCCACACAGAAAGCTAAACCATGAATACGTTCATAGTTGAATGAAGCTTGTTGAAAGTTTTCAAAGAAGAATGTCAGTAACATATCTTTTTTAGTAAGCTGAGTTTTGATTTCCTTTTTTTCTGCCATAATCGATTCTCCTAATCATCTAATTCATCATCTAGTTCATCATCAGCAATAGAACCTGCTGAAGTTGCGACTACAGTTTTTGGTTTTGCAAAATTTGGATTTAATTGAACATATACGATTGCTAATACAAGTCCAACACCACCCCAAGCAAGTAAGCTTAAATCTAAGTAACCACCTAAGATGAATCCCAATGCAAAGAAAGGCATTAAGTATTTTACATACATCATATTTAAGATCATTGCATAACCTACAACTACGATGATTCCTCCAGCAACGCTTAATCCACCAGTTACTACATCTGGAATTGCATTTAACATATTTTGCACCATATTTGGATTAACATATGCCGCAACGATTGTAGATGGAATGGCAACACGTAATGATTGAACGATTAATGCACTAAAGTGAAGGAAAATGATTTTATTAAAAGCTGCATCTTCTGCTGCTTTATCAGCAGCATGTTGGAATGCGACTGTAATTGTACGAGCAAAAACAGTAAGAACTTGTCCTGCTGCAGCTACTGGCAACGCAATAGCGATTCCTTCTTGGATTCCCTGTTTACCAACAACAACTAAAATAGTAGAAATAACACTCGCTAAAGCCGAATCCGGTGATTGAGCCGCACCGATATTCATCCATCCTAAAGCAATTAACTCTAGCGTTCCACCTAACATAACTCCACGAGTTACATCTCCTAAAATCAAGCCAACAATTGTACACGCAATTAATGGTCGATGTGTTTGAAATTCGTCCAATACACTTCCTGCACCACATACACAAGAGAACAAAAAGATTAAAATAATTTGAAATGTACTAATTTGCATTTTTTCTCTCCTCTATGATTTTTTCATTAAAATCCTGCTTTTTTTAAAGCTGCTTCAAAATCACCTTTTGGATCTGAAGCAACCATTCTTAAATCGTATTCAACGCCTAATTCTTTTAATTTTTTAAAGGCATCGACTTGATTTTCTGTACAAGAAACAGCTTTTGTTATTTGCGTCTTTCCATCTTCAAATCGCATACCGCCAATATTGATCGATTGAATTGGAACTCCACCTTCTACCATTTCTAATACTTCATTTGGATTCGTGAATAAATAGAATACGGTATCATCCGCATATTTCGGGTTGTTATAAACTCGAATTGCCTTAGGTACATCAACTACATTCACTTTGATTCCTGGAGGCGCTGCTTGACGAACTAAAGTCTTTCGAATGTTGTCTTCAGCAACTTCCTTACTGACGATGATGATTCTTTCCGCTCCAGCTTCTTTAGACCATACGGTTGCGACTTGCCCATGAATCAATCGGTCATCAATTCTCGCTAATCGAATCTGCATTATAATTCATCCTCCTCTTCTATAGCAGATAAATCAAAAGTTCGGATTGTGTCTTTTCCGACTTCTAAAATATGTTTAACAATGTCCATCGCATTGTTACAACCAGCCATTGCTGCCACTTCTAATACAATTGGTAAAGACATTCCAGATAAAACGCGAATGTTCTTGTCTAAATGTGTCATTGCATAAGAACAGCTTGCATTATATGGAGTTCCTGAAAATATATCTGTGATAATTAAAACGGAATCACTATCTATTTCAGAAACAACTCCATCAATTTTTTGAACAACGTTTTCTAAGCCTTCACCAATTAAGAACTCTAGTGTATGAAAGTTATCAAGTTTCCCGAAAATCATTTCCCCTGAATTTTTCATTTCATGGGCTAATTTTCCATGTGCAACTAAAACAACATCTGTCATATCCTAACCTCTACTCTTACCACCACTAATATTGATGGTCGTTCCTGTTATATAACTTGCCTTATCTGAAAGTAGGAATGAAACCAAATCTCCAACTTCATCCAATTTACCTTCACGCCCTAAAGGAACTTGTTTAGAATAGTCCGTTGATAGATCCTCAGGCTTTACACCTCTGGTATAAGCCAATGCTTCATTATAAGCCGCTGTTCTTAATCCAGTTGCTTCCATAATTCCAGGTGCACACGCTACAACTCGAACACCATATTTTCCTAATTCTTTTGCCCAACTTCTTGTAAAGGAATCACAAGCACCTTTTGTTGCCGAATAAGCACTTTGTCCTTGGGATCCTTCTTTTCCACATTCACTAGACATATTCACAATTGCACCATGTCCTTGTTTAACCAATTCGCGTGATACAGCTTGAGCGACAAGGAACAATCCTTTGACATTTACGGCAAACATTTTGTCGAATGAATCAACACTTAATTCATATTCAGGTTTTTCACCTTTGACATCGACCAATAATCTAGGCAAGTTGATTCCAGCATTATTTACTAATCCATCGACTTTTCCAAACTGATCCATAACAGCTTTCATCATTGCATTTACGCTATCAACATCTGTAACGTTGCATTGTACACAATATGCACCATCTAATTCCTCACCAGTTTTAACATTGAGATCAACCACAACAGGGACCATATCATTTTCAATTAACTTAGAAACCACATGTTTACCGATACCAGATGCCCCACCAGTTACGATAATTACCTTTTTGTTTTCAACCATATTGTCCTCCAATCACATTTGTGATTTTCTATAATCACTTTTGTTATTTACATGTTAACCGCTTACACAATGTTTGTCAATAATCATTTTCACATTTTTTACTTATGGATTTCACATTTGTTACGGAATAAGCATTTAAAAAGTCGATAATAGCTTATATTTGCTATCATCGACTTCAGTTTTAATCTTCTAATAATGCTTGCGCTGTTTCCTTTGTCGTTACTAATACATTAATATATTTCCCCAATAATGCACCTTTGATGGCTTTCACTTTATTTCTAGATTCAGCGATTCCTATCTTATATTTTGTTCTAACTAAATCTTTTAAATCTATACTTATCAAGCGATCATCTAATTCGCTCGTAATATGGTTTCCATTTTCATCATAAAAGCGCGAAACAATGTCCCCTGCAACTTCATTTTCTTTGACCCATTCAAAAACATCATGTCCATAAAAATCATTCCAACGATCACTTGTTTTCATCGTTGGCGAACCAATTCCCATTATGGCAACATCTAATTGTCGCCAATAATCAATCAAAGCTTGATTAAACGAATTTTCCATCAAAGCCTTTTTAAGCTCTAACGTTTCTGGAATTGCAGGTGCATCAATCAACAAAGCTTTACCTCTTAGGTTTGTTGCTGCCTCAAAAGTAATCGTGTTCACATGATATTCGCTTCTCGAACGTCCGGATGGTCCACCGACCATCGGAATACAAAGCAAGTTGCTTTTGTCGATACCATTTATCGCTTTCGTAAAATAAGACATAGCCGATCCCCATGAAAAGCCTAGAATCATATCATCTTTAATAATATCTTTTAAGCATTCATTTGCGGCTTTTCCTAGGTCTTCTAAAATATTTTTGTCATTTTCTAATCCAACTGTCGAAACAACTTTAACGGCAACTAAGTTGTCAAATTTTTCTAACAAAGCTTCTTCATAAGAATAAGTCCCAGCGGCAAAGCGATTGATTGAAATATTTACGATTCCTTTTTCTCTACTCAATTTTAAGAGACGACTTATCGTACTACGATGGATATTTA
This sequence comes from Bacteroidaceae bacterium, assembly GCA_963596085.1. Classification (GTDB taxonomy): domain Bacteria; phylum Bacillota_I; class Bacilli_A; order Erysipelotrichales; family Erysipelotrichaceae; genus Absicoccus. The sequence continues at coordinate 5,850 of CAVBLW010000055.1, forward strand.
ATTCTTTAGAAATCTGACTTTGCGTCTTATTCTCTAAATAATACATTTCTGCAATCTTTACTAATTGTTTTTCTTCTTCATTACTCATATTTTTTCAATTCCTTGATACAGATAGTCTATAATAAAATCCTTTTCATTTTCAAATTTAATAAAATTATTTCATAAACAAGAAAAAAGAGTTGTTATGACAAACAATCAGTCGATCATTCATCATTACAACTCTTTTATAATTCACAAGCTTCGATTTTTAACAATTGTTGCACAATTTCATGTGCACTGACTTCTAAGATAATTTGACCTTTTTCTTTTGTAGCACCTTTTGGATCACCACCAATTCCAATCGGTTTTCCTTGTTCAGTTACCCAGTCTTCTGCTAACCAGCCTGCATGAAGTTGAAGTGCTTGATTTTTTTGGATTCCTTTTTCACTGGTCTCTAATTTAACTAGGTTTTCATCTACGGCCATTACCATCGAAGTTTCCATTTCTCCACCATGGAAGTCAAATGTATTATCAGAAGAAATGGTTGCTTGTACACGCGGATCATCAAAAGCACCCGAAGACAGAACAAATGGACATAAACCAAAATCGGAACGAACTTCTCTTGAAATCAATTGAGCAATCGGCGAATTGCCTCCATGGCACAAAAGAAGGACCACCTTTTTAAATCCGTGATGTGCTAAACTTTCACAGATATCGTATAAAACCTGATAATAGGTCATAGGCTTTAAAGTAATCGAACCACAAAAGTTCTTATGTTCCGTACTCAATCCAATGGGTAAGACCGGAAAGAGCAACAATGGAAAATCCGGATACTCTTCTTTTAATTCTTTTTCTATATAATCACTCATGGCTTGTGCGATAATTGCATCCGTACCAAGAGGTGCTTGATTTCCATGTTGTTCTAATGCTCCGAGTGGAATTAAGACGATTGTTTTTTCCTTATCCACTTGTTCCATCTCATAACGAGTTAAGTTTTGATAAATTTGAATCACGCGTTTTTCCCTTCATAAATAAATTTAAAGCTTGGACGAATTGCTGCCAAACGTTCCATTAAGAAATATCCAACTAAATAGTTAGCCCCAAGTTTAATGAGATTAAATGGTACAGTTGCAAGAGCAATAAAACTTGTTAAATCCGTAATACTTGGATTGACTGCACCAACCATCTTTACAATTTGATTTAATGGCAATCCCATTGCTTTGGCATATAAAGGCAATGTAATGCATGCATTACAGAAACACGCAAAAGCTGTTTGTAAAACAATACCTACAAGAAGTGATATAACTACACCTTTTTTTGTTTTGTCCATCTTGGTATAAACCAACCATGTTGGAATCACAAACAAAGCAATTCCCAATAAGTTTGCTAATTCGCCAACATATGCTGTATTAGTTCCTACCGTTGCAACTTTTACAATTAACTTAATAATTTCTACCATTGCAGCAGATAATGGACCTGCACTAAATAGGGCAATAATACCTGGAACTAAACTAAAGTCGATCTTATAGAAAGTCGGCATCATTGGAATAGAAAACTCCAATGACATCAATACACCTGCTAGTCCAGCTAACATCGCTGTTAATACAATTTTTTGAATGCTCCAATTTTTCATTCGTTTTTCCTCCTTTTGATAAACAATAAGTTCTATAAAAGGAAAACCCCAAAAATAGAATTCTATCTTTGGGGTTATAAAAACAAAAACAATTTTACTTTGTCTTCTACCATCCAGACTATACTGTCGGTTCTGGAATTTCACCAGATCAGCCACTGTTGTGGGTCGCGGACTATACCGCCGGTAGGGAATTGCGCCCTGCCCCGAAGAACTCATTTAATTTATCTACACCGATATACTAGCACTAAGGCTTATCCTATGCAAGAAAATTGTTTCATAATTTTACATTTCTTGAAACAATTCAATTTCTTCTTCCATAGGGCCAGTACAAAATGCGATTCGAATAGAATAAGGCGGATCACATGGAATCGTTACATTCTTTAACTCAACTGTAATTGGATAGCCCGCTTTTCTTATGGCGTCAACCACTTCATCTACACAGTCCGTTGCTAAGGCAAAATGACGAATAACACCTTGTTCTAAAGGCGCATCGCCTTGATTAAAAATTTCAATCAAACCGGCTCCAGTTTCCATCATTGTGCCACCATCCCATTGGCGTTTGATTTTCATCTTTAAGATCTCTTGATAAAAATGTAATGTTTCCTCATATTTTTCTTGTGTATCACATTTGATACAGACATGGTGAATTCCTTTAATCATTTTTTACCTCCCAATGTTGTCGAACATTATAATTTTCTTTCTTTAAGGTTCCATCTAAATAATCAATTTCTTCTGGAATTAATTTCCATAAAGGCATTTGTAATTTTTTTATTTGATCTTGTGGATAGTTTTTATAATTTACGATTTCTTGATATTCTTCAGACCAAAATTCAACCTCTTCCATTTTCCCCATGATTTGAAGTCCGAATAAAGGCCCTTGCCCAAAAGCTTCATAAATTGCGATAGAAGCATTCTTATTCTTTTCTAGTGCTTTGTATTTTAAGCCTCCTTCACTGAAAAAATAGAGTGTCTGATTTAAATAGGTATATTCAATCGGTGTACAACGAACAAAGCCAGCATAGCCTGTAGCTAAAGCACAAGTATTATGCGATTTTAAAGCTTGTTCTATTCTTTTGATTAATTGATCTTTTGGCATTTGTTGATCTTCTTTATTTTTCCAAAAGTTCATTTTCTCTTGATAATTCATAATCTTATGATAGCACTTTCGATGACGAATAAAAGGTTTTTAAAGTAAAATACAAGTACCCCTATAGGTAGATAAAGACAAACGATATGAAAAAATGCATGGATTCTCAAAATCTTCATCGCCGTCTAAAAAGAATCATTGGACAAGTTCAGGCCATTGATCACATGATTGATGAAGATATTCCTTTAGAAAATAAGAAAGTTCAATCGTATTTAAATCAAGGTTGTACCATCATTTATGTTGCGATTGATTATGAACCAGCAGGTTTTCTTGTTTTATCCGATACACTTCGTAAAGAAAGTAAACATGTAATTACACAATTAAAAAAATTAAAAGTTGAACCCACTTTATTAACTGGAGATCATAGTGCGTCTGCAAACGCAATCGCAAATCAATTAGATATCAGCCAAGTTCATGCACAATGTTTATCAGAAGATAAATTAGCTTGGATTGAATTCAATCAAAAAGATGGAGAAACCGTTTGTATGATTGGCGATGGTATAAATGATGCACCCGCTTTAAAAATTGCCGATATAGGAATTGCTATGGGCGGTATTGGTAGCGATATAGCCATCGATGCGACTGATCTCGTATTCGTTGAAGATGAAATTGGCGAATTACCGCATTTAATTGCACTTTCTAAACGGATGATGTGTACCATTCATTTTAATTTAACTTTTTCAATGCTATTGAATTTCATTGCTATTTTTCTTGCTATTACAGGTATATTAAATCGGTTATTGGCGCTTTGGTTCATAATGCAGGTTCTGTATTTGTGATTACAAATTCTGCATTCTTATTATCATGGAAGGAGAATAAATATGTTTAAAATAATCGCTTGTTCTATTTGTATCTTAGTATTGGGAACTGCCATCTATTATTATTTAAAAGAAAAAAGAAGATGCCGAGGCGAAAAAAATCTATACGATTACATCAGCAATTTGTTTGATTGCTCTACTTATCATATTTCTATTATTTTAGTCGGTCCAATAAGAAACCGGCTTTTTTTGTACTTCTACTATATATAATTGTGTAGCATTTATACACAATATTGTTATATAATATAGATAACTAACCCTTATAGAGAGGATGGAAATATATGAGTATAAAACAATTCAATAAAGTTTTAGTTGCCAATCGTGGTGAAATAGCGATTCGTATTTTTCGTGCCTGTTATGATTTAGGTATTCATACGGTCGCTATTTATTCGAAAGAAGACATCAACAGTCAATTTCGTGTAAGAGCCGATGAGGCTTATCTAATCAGTGAAAATGATAGCCCTGTTGGGGCCTATTTAGATATTCCTGCAATCATTGATTTAGCAAAACGTCGTGGGGTAGATGCTATTCATCCTGGTTATGGTTTTTTATCAGAAAATGCTGACTTTGCACGTGCTTGTGAAGAAGCTGGAATTACATTTATCGGCCCTTCAAGTGAAGTCTTAGGCAAAATGGGCGATAAATTAAATGCCAAAGAAATCGCAATTGAAGCGGGTGTACCTACCATTCCAGGTTCTACTGAACCATTAAAAGATGCAAACGAAGCCCTAGCGCTCGCAAAATCTTTTGGTTTTCCAATCATTTTAAAAGCCGCTGCAGGTGGTGGTGGACGTGGTATGCGTCGCTGCGATTGTGAAGAAGAAGTGAAACCGGCTTTTGATTTAGTAAAAGCAGAAGCATTAAAAGCCTTTGGAAATGATGACATCTTTATCGAAAAATTCCTTGTTGAACCAAAACATATTGAGGTACAGATCTTAGCCGATCAACATGGCCATACATATCATTTATTAGAACGTGATTGTTCTTTACAAAGACGTTATCAAAAGGTTGTTGAATTTGCACCGGCTTGGTCAGTTGATCAAGATGTTTTAGAAAAGATTCGTACAGATGCGATTAAAATTGCCAAAACAGTTGGTTATGAAAATGCTGGAACGGAAGAATTCTTAGTAGATAAAAATGGTGATTATTTCTTTATTGAAATGAATCCTCGTATTCAGGTTGAACACACAGTTACAGAAATGGTTACAGGTATCGATTTGGTTCGTTCCCAAATCTTAATTGCCCAAGGCTATTCAATGGATCATCCTGAAATAGGCATCACGAAGCAAGAAGATGTAAAAGCCCATAATTACTCCATTCAATGTCGTGTAACAACTGAAGATCCGAAAAATAATTTTGCTCCTGATCATGGTCGTATTACAGCTTATCGAACAGCAGGAGGATTTGGTGTTCGTTTAGATGGTGGAAACGCAACAACTGGAACCGTTATTTCACCTTACTATGACTCTTTATTGGTTAAAGTAACTGCCTATGATAATACCTTCCATGGAGCTTGCAGAAGAGCATTGCGCGCAATGAGCGAATGTCATATTCGTGGTGTTAAAACCAATATTCCTTTTATTACAAATATTTTAAGTCATCCAACTTTTATTGAAGGAAAATGTCATACCAAATTCATTGATGAAACACCAGAACTCTTTGATGTAATTGGTTCAAGGGACCGTGCAACTCGAATCCTACGTTATATCGCAAACATTCAAGTAGCCAATCCAGATGCTGAACGAAAACAATTGGATAAGCCTCGTTTCCCAAGCCATCAAGGTCAACCGGAAGCCGGTTTAAAACAAAAATTAGATACCTTAGGTCCACGTGATTTCTCAAAATGGGTTCGCAATCAGAAAAAATTATTGATTACGGATACCACAATGCGTGATGCCCATCAATCTTTGCTTTCAACTCGTATGCGTACACGTGATATGGTAAAAGCCGCACCAGGAACAGCTGAAATTTTAAAAGATTGTTTCTCTCTTGAAATGTGGGGTGGTGCAACTTTTGATGTTGCTTATCGATTCTTACATGAGAATCCATGGGAACGTTTAGCTTTGCTTCGAAAAGCAATCCCTAACATTCCTTTCCAAATGCTTCTTCGTGGTTCAAGTGCTGTTGGTTATTCAAATTATCCAGATAATGTAGTTCGCGAATTTATCCATCAATCAGCAAAAAATGGAATTGATATCTTCCGTGTTTTTGATTCCTTGAACTGGTTGCCAGGTATGGAAGTTGCAATTGATGAAATTTTGAAACAAGGTAAATTCTGTGAAGGAACAATTTGTTATACAGGAGATATCTTAGATACTTCAAATACCACCTTTACCTTAGATTATTATATTAAAATGGCTAAAGAATTAGAAAAACGTGGTGTGCATTCTATTGCTATTAAAGATATGGCCGGTTTATTAAAACCTTATGCTGCCAAAGAATTAGTACATGCTCTACGAAATGAAATTGAATTACCAATCCATCTTCATACGCATGATACATCTGGCAACCAAATTGCCACATATTTAATGGCTGCTGAAGCAGGCGTTGATATTGTCGATACAGCCGTTGCTTCTATGTCAGGTATGACTAGCCAACCTTCTATGAACGCTTTAGTTGCTGCTTTAGAAAGACAGGAAAGAGATACTGGTTTTGAACTTGATCGTGTTGAAGAACTTTCGAATTATTATGAAGACGTTCGTAAACGTTATGAAAAATTTGATCGCGGTCTAAAAACAACCGGAACGGATATCTATAAATATGAAATACCTGGCGGACAATATACTAATTTAGGTCCACAAGTGGCTTCTTTAGGCTTAGGTCCACGTTTTGAAGAAGTAAAGAAAATGTATAAAGTTGTTGATACAATGCTTGGTGGAATCACAAAAGTCACACCATCTTCAAAGATGGTTGGTGATTTAGCTATTTTTATGGTTCAAAATGATTTAACACCAGATAATATCCTTGAAAAAGGAAAGACTTTAACCTTCCCTGATTCAGTCATTTCATATTTCAAGGGAATGATGGGCCAACCACCGCATGGTTTCCCAACAGAACTCCAAGAAATTGTATTAAAAGGTGAAAAACCAATCACATGTCGCCCAGGAGAACTTTTAGAGCCAATTGACTTTGAAAAGATGAAAGAAGAAGTAAAAGAACTTTGTCCACATGATTTCGATATGCGTGAAGTAATTTCTTATTGTTTATATCCAAAAGTCACAAAAGATTACTGGGAACATGAAAAAGAATATGGTTACTTAATGCGTATGGGTTCTCATGTCTTCTTTAATGGTTTAGCCGTTGGTGAAACAAACTTAATTAGCATTGAAGATGGAAAAACACTCGTCATTCGTTATGTTCGTATGGGTGATGCCAATGAAGATGGTACACGTAATGTCATCTTCGAATTAAACGGAAATCGTCGTATTGTTTCTGTACCTGATCCAAGCATTCGTGTTGAAGGAAATGAAACCCCTATGGCAGATCCACAAGATAAATCACAATCTGGCGCATCCATTCCAGGTTTAATCACAAAGATTAATTATAAAGTTGGCGATTCTGTCAAGGAAAATGACACGCTTGGTACAATTGAAGCTATGAAAATGGAAACTGCCATTATTGCACATATGGATGGAGTCATAAAAGAAATCCATGCCAAAGAAGGCGATACAGTAAAAGCTGGTCAATTAATTTTTACTTTAGATGTTCCAAAAGCTTAGACAATGTCTAGGCTTTTTTATATCATAAAAAAAATCTCAGATTTTTCTCTGAGATCTTCTTAATGATTCAAATTTAATGCTTCATACTTCTTTAAGTAAAATTCTTGTTCTTTTGGATCAGTAATCTTCAATACAATTAAAGCTCTTTTAAAATCTACAT
>CAVBLW010000056.1:0-13121 GCA_963596085.1 Bacteroidaceae bacterium
GCATCATTCCTGCAATTTACAATGGTCGTATCGTACCTTTGAGGAATTGAAACGCATTTGAGGCGTACCTGTTTTCGTTCCTGATAGCGTTAAGTCGTATCGTACCTTTGAGGAATTGAAACTTAAAAGCCTTGGAGTATACATCGAATCCGTTCGTTTCGATTTACCGTATCTTTAAGAATTTATGTAATTAAAAAGAACATCTAATTTGCAATTAAAATTTGCTGTTGGATGTTCTTTTTTTTATGCTCTTTTTTCTATGAAGGGGACTGAATGTATTCTTTTAATATTTAAAAACTCTATAAATAAAGGATTTCTTATATTTTTTGGGGGGCGTGAAATATGTTTTGCTATCCATGTTTTTAACCTTGTTTAACTTATAAACTATAAGTGTAAAGAAAAAGGAGAAAAAAGATTATGGAAACACAAAACAATTTAATAATGAATAGTGATGAATTTTACAATTTACCGGAAGCAATTTTTATTGAGAGTTCTGGCTATAATAAATGGTCAATTAAGAAACATCGACAACAATCGATTCGAAAATACAATCATATACGAAAAATGAGACGGAAATATAAGAAAGAAAAATGGGCTTTAAAACAGATCGCAATGACTTATTAATAAGGAAGGAGACATATGATGAATAGAATTCGATTAAAAAGCAGAGAAGGCGGTAAATATGGTGTTGTTCATTATGCAATTTATGAATTGGAAGAAAATACAAAATGTCATAGCAGTGAAGTAAAACGGATCAATTCAATTCGATATTTATTATCAAATCATTTGTGTGAATATATTCAAATTCTATATGAATGCGATCTTAATCAAAATGAAATTGGATTCGAGGAATTCAATGATTATCTTACTGCAGAAACAAGCGAAGAAGAATTTAAAAGAGTCATTGCTCGTTTAGAAGAAAAACCTTGTTCGATTGGAACGACCATTCATGTGAATGATGAAGAAATTGATTTGAGTCTATGTTTGGATGGTGAAATCTATAGTTTTGAAAAATGTTGTAGTGAATTTTTGTTTTCAGACGATGTGAGCTTTTACAACAAGAGTGAAACAGTTTGGCATTTAGAAGAATATTTTAATAAGAAGGAGGCTTTATATGTCTAAAAATAATAATCATGGTGTATTGATTCTATTCATTCTTTCTCTTGCGATTACTTTTGTGATTTATAACTTTTTGATGACGAATGTTTTTGAGCCAACACATTATCATACAGATTCTTCAAATTCGAATGATTCCATTACGGATGTTTCTTTTACAGAGGATGAAGTTGATGAAGAAATGGAAGAAGAAGTGACGGATCAATCGAGTCAAATTGTTGGTTCTTGGAAATATTATATTTTTCCTGAAAAATGTGATGCAACGCAATATTTAACCTTCCGTTCGGATGGAACTTTTGAAATGTATGAAAATCCAGGTGCTGTTTATGCAACACATTGTCAGGGGAAACAATCCGGTACGTATTCCTTTGATGGTACGAACTTAATTTTAAATTATATGAATGCACGCTGGCCATATACACTCACTTGGACAGATGCCAATTCTTTTAATTTAACTTATGTTTCTCAAGTGAATGCTTGTACAAGAGTGAGTGATGATGAATACAACATGTATGTGAATTAATGAAAGAAAGAAGGGATATAAAATGAAAAATAACAAAGTTGAAATCGCAGGTATTGTAGTTGAAACAAAATATACGGAAAAACCTTATATGTTAGAAGTGAAATTGAATGTAAATAGAAAGGATCTAGGGTATGTCGAACATTTAAAATGTTTTATTGCAGATGGAAATTTAATGAAAAGAAAAATCGAAGTCGGTGATTATTTATACAGCAATAGGGCTTTTCTTACCTCAATCAAACGATTAAGAGAAGGATATTTAGAGTGTCCTCGTTGCCACCAAAGTCGCTATGTAAAACAAGGTGTAATAGAAGCTTGCATCATTTTAAATGATTTCACAATTAAAAAAGGATTAATGCTTGAAGAATCAGAAGGTATCAATAAAATTTTTCTTTTAGGAAAAATTGAAGACCGTATTCCATATTATGCTGATCGATTAAATTTAAGATTTACTATGAAATGTACAGAAGAACAAAAGAGCATTTTATTAAAGAATCAGATCAAAAAAGAAAAAGAAATAAAATATGAGCGAATGCGCATTCAATGTGATCAATCAATTGTCGAAAAAGTATGTCAAACCGTTAGAATGCATCGATTTGTGGTCATTGAAGGAGAAGTTAAACAATATATTCAAAGAAAACGAAGACCTTTCCGTTGTGATTGTTTAGATGCTTTACAAGATACCGAAATCACTTACATTGCTCATCGGATTCGAGCAAAAGATATTCGAATGGTACGTATAACAGACGATGGATATGAAAATTGGTATAAAAAAGGGGCTATATCTTTAGATTTTGTATCCATTTTTTGATGATTTAATCTTCTTTAAAATTACTTTATAAAGAAATGAGGGAATAGAAATGAATAAGAAATTAATTGAAATGAATCAAAGATATGAAAAAAACGAAAAAGCGGAAAAAGATAAAAAGGAACTTGCTATATGTTATTATTCTAAACTTTTGGACTGGAATAAAAAAGTGGAAGCATTGGATACAAAGGATGAAGTGAAAGAATGTGAATTGGAAGAAGAATTAGAGGAATTAGTAAAACTAGAAAAATTATTCGATGCATTGGATCAAAAAATCACAAAAGAAAATACAATCATAGAAGACTATTTTCAAGCTATTCCAGATCCAAAATATGGGGATTATGATCTGGAAAATTTAACTTTAAATTTGGATTCAAAAGAATATAAAGGCACTTTAATTGATGTAACATACCAATTTTATAGAAGTAAAAATGAAGGGGATTATACTTTATATCCGCATCAATATTTTCATAATCAAAGACATAATTTTCTACGTTTAGTAAAGTATTTATTTTCAAAAGGAATTCAGGAATTTTTGATGGTCTATAGTTACTATAAAAATTTAGATTATGAAAAAGAATTTCAAGAAATGATTTATTCAGATTTAAGTGAAAAGGATTGGAATCGAATTGGTGATTTGATGATGGATAGTGATTCATTATTTCTTGTATCGAATATAACTTATAAAGGAGAAGGGATTTTTATTTCTGTTTGTGGGAATGGGAAATTGTATGTGAGATCTTCAAATGAACTTGCTTTTAATTTTAATCAAGTCTTAGAGCATATGGAGGATGTAACATATGAAAACATTCAAAATTTGGCATAGAAATTTAATGGATTTGTTTTGACCATGTTAAAAAAAAGGAGATTTCTTATGAATACAAAATTAAATGAAGAATCAGAAGTTATTCATGATCCAAATTATGGAGATTATGATTTTAAGAATAGTTATTTGATGATGAATTCAAAAGAAGAAGATCATGCATATAAAAATGATAAAGGTGAAATTTATAGAGTAAGGAATGTAGCACTATATACATTAAATCCGGATCAATCGTTTTTAGATCAAAGACATGAATTTGTTCGTTTAGTTACATATTTATTTTCAAAAGGTATGCAAGAGTTATGTATTTTTTGTTGTTACTCTAAAAATTTAGATTTTGAAATTGAAATTAAAGAAATGATTTATCCGGATAAGACAGAAAAAGAATGGAAACGAGTTTGTGATTTAATAGTCGATAGTAATTTATTTTCAGTTTACTCAGATATGACTTATAAAGGGGAAGTATTTAACATTTTTATTTTAGGAGATGGCGTTTTAAAGGTAGAATCAATCAATGATATTGCTTTTAAATTTAATGAAGTTTTATAACATATGGAAGATGTAAGGTATGAAAACATTCGAAACTTTGCATAAAGAAGATAAAAAAGGGGCTATATATTGGATTATAATATCCATTTTTGGAATAAATTAAATTCTTTAAAATACATGTAGAAAGAAATGAGGGATAAACGTATGAATACAACATTAAATGAAATGAATCAAAGATTTGAAAAAAATGAAATGGCTGAAAAAGAAAATATGCAAGTATGGAGTAAGTATGCATTTCAAGTTGAGGCTTGGGACGAAATGATTGATACATTGGATGCCAAAGATCAAGAAAAAGAGGTGGAGTTAGAAAATAAATTAGAAGAACTTATAAACTTAGAAATTTGTATTAAATCAAAATCACAAAAAATCAAGAAAGAAAAAAGAGTGCTACAAGAGTATTTTGAATCGATTCCAGGGCCAAAGTATGGTGATTATGATTTGAATAATGCGTATTTAATAATGGAAGAAAAAAAAGAAAAAGGTTCTTTGATGGATTCAGAAAAAGAAAGATATTTTTCTTGTAATCAAGGACACTATGTATTGAAGCCGGATCAATATTTTGATAATCGAACACATCACTTGTTTCGTATTATTTCTTACTTATTTTTAAAAGGATTCAAAGAACTTGAAGTAAATCATTGTTATGGGAAAAACTTATATTACGAAAAGATTTGTGAAGACAAGATATATTCGAGTTTAACAGAAAAAGATTGGAAGAAAATGAGTCAATTGCTTGTTGAAAGCGATGGGTTCAGTGTTATTGGAAAAGTATACTATAAAAATGAATTTGTTCTTATTTATATAAGCGATAAAGGAGAATTAATCGTTGTATCAGAAAGTGAAATTGCTTTTAATTTTAATGAAATTTTAGAACATATGGAGGAAGTAAGCTATGAAAATATAGATTGGTTATAAAATAAGTTAATAATGTTTTATTTAAATGCTTTGAGATTTTTATTGCCTATGTACAAAAATGAAAGATTCAAGATTAAAAAAATATATGAATGGAATATACTATATTAAAGGTGTTTATACCATATCAGACATTTGTTTTTATTAGAAGTAAAGTAAGTAGATCAATATAAGAGAGGAATCGTTTAATGAAGAATGCAGCATTAGCAGTTACAATTGATGAATTTAGAAAAGAATATACAAAAGAAAAGTTTACAAAGGCATGCCATGATTTTGTTGATAAAGATTGTGTACTTCCTGTAGGTGAGTTGAATGATGTTTCCTGGGAAGATTGTTATGATTTTTTGCTTAAAAATCTTCCTGTGGAAGAAGAATATCAGAAGTTTCATTTGGTGTTTGAATTTCTTATGCCAGAATCACAGCGCCGTGTAGATGTGGTTATACTTTCTGAGAAGAAGGTTTTATCTCTTGAATTTAAAAAGAAGGTTAAAATTTGTAAAAATGATGTGGCGCAAGCAGCTGGCTACGGACAAAGTATTTCACACTATCATTTTATGACAGAAGAAAAAGCAATGAAGGTACTACCATACCTTGTTTATACGCCAGGGGATCCGACAGGTGCTCATGATGTAATAGATATTCTCTGTTCATCTAATTTCAATCAAACAATAAAAGATGCACTTAATGGTGAGCAACCCATGTCTTATGATGAGTGCGAAGCGTGGATTGCATCACCTTTCCATCCTTTAAAGAATCTTGCAGAAGCAACTTTGCAGCTTTTTAGAGATGGTGACCTACCAAATATTAAAAGCATTCGTGAGGGGGATATTAAAGATACGCTTGATGGGATTAACAGAATTATTGATAATCCCGACATTGAAAAGAGCATATTATTTGTTTCAGGTGTACCTGGTTCAGGAAAAACATTGGTTGGGTTAAAAACGGTATATGATCATGGTAAGCCTGGTGAAAAATTGAATCCAATATATTTGTCGGGGAATGATCCGCTTGTTAACATTTTACAAAATACACTGTCATTAAATCATGTTGATCTTGAAGGTGGTAGCTATATACAGCCGATGAAAAATTTTAAGAAGAACGCTTATACGAATACCGTACCAATGAACAATATTATTGTTTTTGATGAAGCACAACGAGCTTGGGATATAGATCGAAGAGAACCGGGTCAAACAGAGGCAACACTTTTATTAAGGATCGGGGATAAAATTGCAAATTGTTATGGAAAAGTAACCATAATCTGTTTGATTGGAGATGGACAAGCAATTCATGTTAATGAAGAAACAGGTATGCCTATTTGGGCAAACGCATTGAATGGAAGAAATGATTGGAATATTTATGTACCTGAGGCATATTCAGAACTGTTTGCAAAAAACCAAACTTGTAATGTCGTATCAGAGCTTATGTTAGATACTTCGATTCGTCATGATTTTATCGACGTAAGTCCCTGGGTGGAAGCAATTTTGGATCTCAATATGGAAAGAGCAAAATCCCTTTATAAAAATATGCTTGCCAAAGGATTTGAGTGTTGGCCCTTTGGTGATAAATCTAAGTTACCAGGTATAATTAATTATATTGATAAAAATTTTGAAGGAAGTCATACAGGGATTGTAGTTTCTTCACATATGAATAATAGAACTTCTTTTGGATCACAATATAAAGGGAGTTATGTCAAAGCAGAAGATGCTTATAATTGGTATATGGTTGAAGGACGTAAGCTTACGCGAGGTGCTTCAGAGTTTTTGATTCAGGGAATTGAGTTAGAATTTCCAATAGTTAGTTTTGTAGGTGATTATTACATCCATAATGGACATTGGGTGATTGATCCATCTGCCACTTTTAAGGCAGAAATTAAAGATCGAGAAACTTTGATCAAAAATGTGTATCGTGTTCTATTAACTCGAAGTCGAAAGGGAATGTTTTTATATTTTCCGAGTGATTCAAAACTAAATGAAACTCATCAATGGTTTGAAAATATGCTTGATGTCGAAGAATAAATATAACGACATTTGAAAATAAAGTAGAGAGTGTAAAATCAAGAGTTTGGATAACTCGATTTTGCACTCTTTTATTATGCATTGTTTGTTTTTGAAATTGATAATTAGAATGATATAAAATTAGGTTAAAAATGAATATTGTAATTCATACGTATCAATCAAGTTCTTCATCTATTAATTTATTGATGAGTTCATATTCAAACTCGAATTCGGGATCATTTGTTTTATAACGATCCAAACATTCAGTACGCTCTTTAATTAGACGCTTTAATTTATCTTTTGAAACTTGTCTATAATTATCTTCTTTAGAAGAAGAGTATTTAAAATCGATCCAAGCAAAATCATCAAAAAAATTTCTAGAAGTACCAAAGTAGTCATATGTTTCTATTGTGTAAATTTCAGAATCGTTTGGAGTGTTAAGTAAATTTAATAGATATTGAATATAAGCTTTTGTAGCTTTTACATCGCTTTCACCAAAGTCTTCAAATGAACAAAGACCTTTGAGTTTTGATATATATTTTGATTTTATTTGACTTTGAATGATTGAATCATCATTTTTTATTTTTCTTAACAAGGTTGAGCATTTATTTATAAAAATGGAATTATTTTGAAAATTGTGTTCTTCCAATAAATCATAATTATTTGGCTCCCATAAGATCAATTCGTAACTTTCATTTTCATTTAAAGTAAAGGATCCATCTAATCTGAAATCGGATGGAAATGTCTTAGATGCATCATTGAAAGCGGATACTTGTTTTATAAAATCTAAAAAAGCAGGTAGATGATAATCAGATTCAAGGATTGGACGAAAAGCTTCGATTGTTACTGTTTTATATTTATTGCTATTTAAGTTTTTAAAAGCTAATTCTGAGATTCCTAGAGATTTATAGGTATATTCTTCCTTGGATTTCATGGTACCTAGAAAATAATCAATGGATAAATTTAAATAATTACATAAATTGATGATTCCTTCACTCTGAAATTTAAAACTTTCTTTTTCATTTAAAATACGAGAAAGTGTGTTTTTAGAAACGTTACATAATTTCGCAATATTTTCTTTTGATTGTTTCTTTTTTAATTTGGATTGTGCATCATCAAATTTTTCTGATCTAGATAAATTGAATATTACTTTTAATTTTCTATTTTGCTTAGTAAAAAGCTTTGAAAAACTTAATGTATTTAAATATTTGGAAGCCTCTAAGCTAATAGATAACTCTATGTCTTCAAAAGAAATCGTACGCAAATACGAATCAATAGAACTATAAATTTTCTCTTCTTCCTCCTCTGTTTCCCATGCTCCAAAACCTAAAGGATTCTCAAAATCAAAATCATCCGTAGAATATGTATTCATATAGTCATTTAATAAATCTGATCTGGAATGAATGGTATAGGAATAAAAGCGAAAAAATTTAAAAAGTTCAGCTGTTATTGATTCAAGATATTCGGATTCAAATATTGAATTAAATACATGACTGATGTTTGGATCTTTAAGCATTTTATTCAGTGAAATTACACTAAATAATTCAAATAAGTTTTTATCAATTGGATAAATTGTACTTGATTGACCAAGTAAATAAGCAATAGATACATTTAAAGTTTTGCTTAAAGCATAATAAAAACTAATTGGTGGATTGCTTGCATTGTGATCAATATATTTTTTGAATTGTTTATACCCTAAACAATCACAAATTTCTCTTTTTCGATTTGATTCTATTATTTCTTTGTTAACAAGATCCATTCTTTTGATCATAACTTTATGTAAGAGGGGATAAGAATCAATATGATTTAATTTCATTGCATATTCTAAATTGTTGATATTAATATCTGTATTCGTTTTCATATTTCAATCTTATCACACTCACCACAGAATTCTAAAATATAAATAAAAAAAGAAATATAAGATAATTTTGGTGAAGATAAAAAAGGGCTTTTTTACGTGATATTCTTTCCTTGCAAGCGAAAAAGGGCTATTTAGTCAACTTTAGTAGCCATTTTTAAAAATTTAAATCGATTTAAAGTAATGCTATAAACAGAAGGAGAGAGGGCTAATGAGCGAAAAAGAAAAGTTATTACAAAATTTGAAAGAGTATCCAAAAGGAGAAACGATGCGAATGCTTCGGATGTGGGAGTATGCCAAATATCTATGCAGATACAATAAAAAATCCAATGAATGGTGTTTGGCAGATGATCTCTATGGATCGCAATTAATGAGTTATGTATATGAGGGTGATTTCAAAAATGGTTCTGGAAAAGAAATGAAAGAACTAAAAAACAAATTAAAAGATTTAGGGTATTTCAGATTTAGAAAAGTTCGGAATCAATGGCAATTGTATCCAATCGAAATTGATTTTTGCGATGTAAATGAATTTGTAAAAGACCAACCAGAAGATTTTTTTGATTTCATGTTAGAAGTGGAGTAGGAGGAAAGAGAAATGTTAAAAGTGGAAGATTATACATGTCTGAATGAAAAAGATTTAAGAGAATTGTTATCTAGAGATTGGGAAAAAATTTTTTTAACAATTTCCTATGTGATCGTATGTAATGTAATTGGTGTATTAACAATGCTTTATAAAGATAACTGGATTTATTATCCATTCTTCTTAATTATAGGTTCTGTGTTTGTTGCAATTATATATGGCTTAAATCATGTATGTCAAGAATATGGAGCATGGGGAATTGTGCTATCTTTTGTGATTTTTGCAGCAACTATTTATATTTTAGATGATAACAAATATGGAAAGATCATTTTGGATAATTATCAATATTTAGCATTTCTTAGTGCATTTATAATGATTTACAAATTTTTTGTTTTTCCAATTGCAGAAATTCTTTTTGTTAAAAAGAATCTAGGCTATAAACTAACTGTTGATATTTTATATGTTTTAAAAGGGATTATAAATGGTGTATGGAATTTATCATGTAACTGTTTACACGTTGTCATTTGTTTCTTTACGTCAATACTTTTGATTGTAGGATTCTGCTACGGTGCTTCAAAACATGATTAGAAAAAAATCAAGGGAAATTAGGGTGATTCAATTATGATTAAAACAAACACAAAAGATGACTATTTGATTATTCAATTTGATGTGATTCCAAATGTAGAGATTCGTAAATTGTTGAAAGAAAATAATTATTTCTATCATCCAGAATTAAAAAATTGGTCTGCAAAAAAAATGGATAAAACACAATTGATCTTCAATTTTTTTAAAGATTTAAACATAAATAAAGACTATGGATTAAAATTAAGGATAAAAGATATTATTGATGCAAGTTTCTTTGGTGATGTGATTTTTAAGTTTTGGGTTGATTATTTATCGATGTATATGGAAAGTATAATGAGCGAAGATAATAAACTTCATCATGGAAATTCAGTAAGTCAAAGTCAAAAAGATGCATGGTTCGATTGTTTTAAGTTTATTGCTGAAAACCTGAAAGGATTAAATGCTTCTCACAGAGAGTTTGAATTGATATTTGAATACAGTCTACCAGGTACTGTACATAATCGTCCGGATGTATTTTTATTAACGAATGACAAAGTTATATTCCTAGAATTCAAAAGAAAAATAGCACCACAAGTGGATGATCATAAAGATGATGTTGCACAAGCGATTGGATATAAAGAACAGCTTATAAATCACCATGAATGCACAAAACAAAAAGCACTAAAAGTTTTTACCTATCTAGTCTGTACAAATGAATATGCAAAAAGTAGGAATTTTAGAGGAGTCGATATTTTAACAAGAGATAATTTTTGTAAAGAAATTAGTTGGCAACTTGAGAATGAAAAGAATTGTTCTTTTACTGACGAATGGTTAACTTCTATAAAAACAGAGATGCCAGATATGATTAAAGCAATTGAAATGATGTATCGGGATAATAAAATTCCTTATATGTCTGATGTGAACAGCAATAGTTTGAAAATGGTAAAAAGAGTAATTGAACGCACGAAAAAATGTCATAAAAAATTATTGATCTTAATTGATGGAGTACCTGGTGCAGGTAAGACGGCGATTGGACAATCAATTGTATTTGAAGAAAACAAAAATGGAAAAGCGAATGCGGTATATTTATCAGGAAATGGGCCATTGATCGAAGTTTTACAGTATCAAATCAATCAAATTCAAGGATCAAAACATGCTGCAGAAAATGTAATCCAGGGGATGAAAGAATTTAAAAGTAGTTATTTTGTGAATAACCAAGGAAGAAAACCAAATGTTCCAGAACAAGCAATTTTAGTATTTGATGAAGCACAGAGAGCGTGGGATGCAAATCAAATGAATCGATGTGGATTAAGTGAACCAGAAGGATTGTTGGAACTAGGGAATCGTATTTATAATCAATACGGATATTGTGTCATTGTAGGATTATATGGGAATGGGCAGTCAATCTATAAAGGAGAGGAAGTCGGCATTCCTTTATGGGAAGAAGCTTTAAAACGGAACGATGACTGGTATTTGTTTGCATCAGAAGAATTAGTTAACAAGATTCATATTTCTGAAAAACTAAAATGTAAAAATACTTCAATGCATCTTTCTGCTTCATTAAGAGCAAATTTTATCGATTGCAGTAAATGGGTAGAGCAAGCTATCGGAAGAAAAAATACTTCCTTCATAAAAGCAAAGGAAGAATTATCAAAGCTACAAAAGACATCAATGCGAATTTATATTACTAGGGATATAAGTAGAGTTGAAAATAGGATAAAAGAAATAGACCAAAATCATCCAAATTGGAATTATGGATACTTTCATTCAAATTTAGCGAATGAAAAAGTGATGAAAGAAGTATTCAAAAATACGAAAACAAAAGCGATATTTCCAAATAATATTGTCCGAAATGGAGAGTATGGTCCATGGTATTTAGGTGAATGTAAAAATTTAAATAAAACATGCAGTGTATTTGGTAATCAAGGTTTAGAGTTGGATGTACCGATTCTATTATTTGGTGGAGATTATAAAAGAGAAAATGGGCAATGGATAATTGCAAATGATTATAGATTATATGGATACAACGATGCAGAAACAATTGTTGAAAATAATTATAGAGTGTTGTTAACACGAGCACGTAAAAAAATGATTATAGTAGTACCAAATACAAAAGAACTTGATGAAACCTATGAATACTTTATAAATATGGGAGTAGATATTCTTTAGATGTTTATATATTTTAATCGAACTGATAAACAGAAAGGAGAAAAGAAATGAATGATTGGAAAGTCATAAAAAGTAAAAAGTTGTCAACAGATAAACAAGAACGTTTTGTAGTAGTAGATCGGTTAACCGGAAGAGTAATCGATAATTGTCGTGGTTATGGTTATAAGTCCTTTCAAAAAGCGTATGAAGCTTTTTCTTGGAAATATTGTTAGGAAGATAGGGGATGAAAATATGAAAAAGAATAAAAAAGAAATCAAATTATTAAAGGCATTAGCCTTTCCAGTCAGTGCATGGTTTCTATTTACAATTGGTACAACCGCAATCCATGCCCAGGAAACAAATGTAAGTAATGTAGAAAATACACCACAAACGGTAGAAACAACTGATAGTATTGATTCTTCATGGAATGAAAATACGGAATTGAATACTAAAGATAAGACAATGGATGATTATTGGGAATGGGCAAACCAAAATATTGGTACATCGAATGCAGGCTCTTCTGAACAGGCTAAGACGGATTCTGTAACGTATGAAACACATGTACAAGATATTGGTTGGCAAAAACCAAAAAAAGATGGAGAAGTTGCAGGAACGACTGGACAATCAAAGCGGGTTGAAGCCATCGATATTAAATTGGATAGCCAATATGAAGGAAATGTTCTTTATCAAGCTCACGTTCAAGATATTGGTTGGCAAGATACAGTAGAAAATGGAGCAATTGCTGGAACAAGTGGGCAATCAAAACGAGTAGAAGCACTACGTGTTTGGTTGACAGGTGACATCGCAAATCATTATTCGATTCAATATCGAGTGCATGTTTCGAATTTAGGTTGGCTTGATTGGGTCAGTGATGGAATGTTGTCAGGTACAACGGGACGTGGCCTAAAAATTGAAGGTGTACAGATTCGTTTGAGTGACCTTACAAATAAGGAATTAATCCAATATACGACACATGTGCAAGATATCGGTTGGCAAGGACAAATAACAAGTGGACAGATTGCAGGGACGACTGGACAATCAAAACGAATAGAAGGTATTCGTGTTTATTATAATGATGCACAATATGGTGGTTCCATCCAATACCAAGCTCATGTACAAGATATTGGTTGGCAAGCAGTTGTTTCTAATGGGAATTTAGCTGGTACAACGAATCAATCTAAACGAGTTGAAGCGATTCGATTTATGTTAGAAGGTGAAGTAGCCCAATACTTTGACATCTATTATCGAG
>CAVBLW010000057.1:0-13001 GCA_963596085.1 Bacteroidaceae bacterium
AATCATGATATACTCTTTGTATGAATAAGATATTTATTGAACAAGTAAAAGCTATTTACGATCCAACATTACCTGATATCTCTAATATTAGCAATTTACTAGCTTTATGTTTCTATGCATACGACGATATCAATTGGATTGGTCTCTATTATTGCAACAATCAATCAAATGAATGTACATTAGGTCCTTTCCAAGGAAAAGTCGCGTGTACTAGAATTCCCTTTTCTAAAGGTGTGATTGGAAAAACCATTCAAACAAAACAAACGCTCATCGTAAATGATGTTCATCAATTTAAAAATCATATTGCATGTGATTCAAATACAAACGCTGAGATGGTTATTCCATTATTTGATAAAGATCAACAAATCATTGCCGTTTTAGATATTGATTCACTTTCACTAAATTACTTTGATAAAGATAAAACCGATACCTTTGAGTGTGTTGCTTCTTTCTTTACCAAACTTGTATCCAACCACAAGCTATAAATGTTCTGATTTGACCATTTATAGCTTTTTTCATGACATTGTTTTAAGCATTCCACTTTATCTTCTTCATTTAATCGAATTTGTAAAAAAAGTTTGAATATTGAAGTTTTTGCTCTTCTAATTTTTGCTCTTTGCACAAAAATTGTACCCAACTTTTTTTCTTTTGCGATTGCCGGAAGTAAAATACTCTCACTACTTGGATACCCAATCAAAACATTCCTTGCTTGAAAACTACTTAAAGGCGCGCATTGTTTATCAAAAGAAATAGGAAAGTCTTGCACACAATCTAACCATGTGCTTCGAAAATTTCCCCAATA
Source organism: Bacteroidaceae bacterium (assembly GCA_963596085.1). Lineage (GTDB taxonomy): Bacteria > Bacillota_I > Bacilli_A > Erysipelotrichales > Erysipelotrichaceae > Absicoccus. The sequence goes on from CAVBLW010000057.1 coordinate 803, forward strand.
CGCAAAAGAACAAGTTGGGTGTTTACTTCTTTGAACATTTTCATTTTTTAAGAATTGCATTGCAAATGCATCACATTCGCTTAATTGTGCTTTATATCCAATCATATTTTCTCGAATCTTTGCCCAATTCGAATATGACGCTTTTTTTATACACGAAGGATCTAAGGTTGCATTACTAAAACAAGGAACCATTATACAGCCTTTTTTGCCTATAACATGCATCATTGCCTCAATAATTGTTTGCATTCCACCAATCACTTGCTCAACATGACTTGGATCCACTTGTAAACAAACAATCATTTCTGCTTTCAATCCTAATTCTAAAAAAATTTTTTCCATATCTTCTTTTGTATAGTATTTTTCCATGCGTATATACTAACATAAAAAAAGAATGCACACTAGTTTGTGTACATTCTGATCTTTTAATTTCTCAACACTGCCTCAAATTCTTTTTCTAACGCTTGAATAATTCCATTAAAAACTTGAGTGATTTGTTCATCATTTAAGGTTTTCTTATCTGATTGGAATAATATCGATAAAGCAATTGATTTTTCTGTTGGTGGCATTGGCAAACCTTGATAAACATCAAAAACTTGAACATCACGAATAATATTTTCTTTATCTAGTTTTCCATTCTTTTTGATTGTTTGAATCATATCGCCAACTTTAACACTTCTTTTCACAACTAGAGCCACATCTCTTGTAACACTTTGATACTTAGAAACTGGCACATATTTGATTTTAGATTTTTTGATATCCAAAAGAGCATCTAAATCAAGTTCGGCTAAAATAGCGTGCTCCGCATTTGTCTCTTTCGCATATTTTGGATGAATTTCTCCAAAAATACCAACATAATCTTTTCCGATATAAACTTGCGCACTACGATATGGATGGAAATGAATAAGATCCTCTTTATTTTCTTTAAAGAAAACCCTTTGACTCGCAATACCCATTTTATCAAATAGTTCTTCTAATAAACCTTTAGCAGTATAAAAATCTGCTGGAAGTGCATATTTTGCCCAACGCGTTTGTTGAACATCGTCCGTTAAAACAAAAGCAAGATGTGTTTTTGAACCTTCAGAATTTGATAAATCACTAACTTCAAATACATTTACATTATTAATAGAATGCGCACGATTGTATGCAAGAACATCTAAAAGACTTGGCAAAATACTTGTACGAATCCATCGTCTTTCTTCACTCATTGGAATTGCTAACTCAGTCGCAGCACCAATAGGCAAAATTGCATGATTCTTTTTCTCTGTAGATACTAAAGTATAGGTTACTGAATCTTGAATGCCTTGATTGGTCAAATAAGTACGAACCATACGTACCATTTGTTGTTTTTTATTTAATTTTCCCTCCGTCATTTCCATTAAAGGAAGTGTACTTGGTAGTCGATCATAACCTAGAAGACGAATCACTTCTTCCGATAAATCTGCCATTCCTTCCATGTCTTGACGGTTACTTGGCATAGTGCAAGTATAAATTCCATTTTCATAATGAGGTTCAAAATACAAACGTTCAAAAACATCAAGAACTTCTTGACTTGTAAAATCTGTTCCTAAACGATTGTTAATTTCTTCTAAAGTACATTTTAAAACTGTTGGTTCATAGCCATTATGTCCATATTCTACCGTTTCTTCAATTTCCGAAGCATCTGCATACTCAATCAATAATTGAACAGCTCGATCCAAAGCTTTTTGAGCTGCTAATGGTTCAATTCCTTTTTGATAACGAACTGAAGCATCTGTATTTAGATTCAAGCGACGTGCTGTATTTCGAATAGAGACATGATCAAATTGTGCACACTCGATAATCAAAGAGCTCGTATCATCCGTGATTTTTGAATCATCACCACCCATAACACCAGCAATTCCTATTGGTTTTCCTTGATTTGTAATGACAATATCTTCTTCCTGTAATTCGTAAGTCACACCATCTAAAGCAGTATACCCTTCATGAAAACCATCAGCTACAGTAATTTCATAGTTTGGAATAGCCGCCGCATTATAAAAATGCATTGGTTGTCCTGTTTCTAACATAACGATATTTGAAATATCAACAACGTTGTTAATACTATGAACACCTGCACTTGCTAAAAGCTCTTTCATCCATTTTGGAGATTCCTTAATTGTAATATGACCAATCACTTTTCCTAAGAATGAAGGACACTTTGCTGTTAAGCTATTAATTTTTAATGAGCTTGGTTTTCCCCCATCCGCAAAGTGATCATAATTTGGAATATGTACTGGTCGATTTAAAATTGCTCCAGTCTCTAAAGCCATGTTAAAAATTGCTTGGCAATCGTTACGATTTGGAGTAAGACCAATATCCATAATTTCATCATCTAAACCAAGATAAGATAGCGGATCTTTATGACCAACAGGCGCACTCTCATCTAAGACTTCAATACCAGCCAATTGTTCTTCACTCAACATATGTTTATCAACACCCAACTCAGATAAAGAACAAATCATACCATTACTTTCTTGACCACGAATTGTACCAGCTTTAATTTCTCCATCTGGTAAAACAGCTCCAACTTTAGCAACAATTACTTTTTGACCAGCTGCTACATTGGGCGCACCACATACGATCGACAATACTTCATCACCAATATTTACTGTCGTACAATGTAAATGATCACTATCTGGGTGATCTTCACATGTCAAAACTTCACCAATCACAAGATTAGTTCCATTTGACATTTGTTCAATCGCTTCAACCTCAAAACCTGCACTTGTAATTTTATTTGCGATTTCTTCAATACAAAGATCCGATACATCCATGTATTGAGACAACCATTTTCTCGATAATAACATTTTTACATCCTCCCTTACTCAAAACGTTTGAATGTCCATGTAAATCGTTGGTCATTCGTATAGAAATGACGAATATCATCAATTCCATATTTCAGCATCGCAATTCGTTCGATACCGACACCAAATGCAAATCCAGAGCAAGTATTCGGATCATAGCCAGCCATTTTTAATACATTTGGATGTACTTCGCCAGCACCTAAAATCTCAATCCAACCTGTTCCTTTACAGGTTGAACATCCTTTTCCATCACAGATATGACAACTTACATCAACCTCTACACTTGGCTCTGTAAATGGAAAATAACTTGGACGGAAACGAATTTGACGACTTTGTCCAAACATTTTTCGAGCCAAAAATTCTAAGGTTCCTTTTAAATCCGAAAGGGTTACTTTTTCACCAATTACTAAACCTTCCATTTGCATAAATTGATGAGAATGGGTCGCATCATCATCATCTCGACGATATACTTTTCCTGGACATACAACTTTAATCGGCAAATTTGGTGCACTTTTTTCTAACACAGCCATTTGAATTGCCGTCGTATGCGTACGTAACAATTCATTTTCATCAATATAAAGAGAATCTTGCATCGCACGAGCCGGGTGATCCTTTGGGATATTTGCTCTTTCAAAACAGTATTCATCATTTGTGATATCTGAACCTTCAATCACTTGATAACCTAAACCGATGAATAAATCCTCTAATTCTTGATTAACAAGCGTTAATGGATGTAAATTTGCAGTTTTATTACGACGACCTGGTAAAGTGATATCAATTTTTTCACTTTCAATTTTTGCTTGCATTTCAATTTGAGATAATTCATTTTTCTTTTCATCAATGACAATGGATAAGCGTTGCTTCAATTCATTGACCTTCTTACCAAAAGCCGGTTTCTCCTCCTTTGGTAAATCTTTCATGTTTTTCATTAAGGCTTGAACAGGTCCTTTTTTTCCTAAATAATAGACACGCAAATCATTCAAATCTTTTGAATCTTTCACAGCTTTAATTCGTTCTAAGGCCTCTTCATGTAATTCTTCAAATTTAGACATAATTTTTCCTTTCTAACAATAAAAAAAGACGTTATAGGAACGGGATATCCGCGGTACCATCCTATTTCGTCTTAACGCACTTTATTGACCATGATAACCGTATGAAACGGAAGAGGATTAACTCTCACTCCAAGATGAATTCATTGTTTACTCTTGTATTGATCTTTCAGCCAATGAATCAATTTCTCTTACCAAGGTTGGAACAATTACTACTTCTTATCGACGTGTTAACATTTAATATTATACAAAATTAAAAAAAATAAACAATACATGGTAGAATGTTTTTATGGAAATTATTCAATCAACACAAAATAAAAAAATCAAAGAGAGAGCTAAATTGCAAAAGAAAAAAGAAAGAGATCGTTCAAACTTGTTTTTAGTTGAAGGAAAACATTTATTAGAGGAAGCACAAAAAGCGCAAGTCTTAGAAGAAGTCTTTTTGCTTGAAAACCTAGAAAATCCAACAACTGTCGAAGCAAGATATTGTAATCAAATGGTTTTAAATAAGTTATCTATGCAAAATTCTGATGCCAAGATGATCGGTGTTTGTAAAAAAAAGGAATTACCTTGTAAAAATGAGAAAGTTGTTTTATTTCTCGATGATATCCAAGACCCCGGTAACCTTGGAACTATTTTCCGAACAGCCTATAGTTTTGGAATCGATTGTATTTATCTATCAAAAGGATGTAGTGATCCATACAATCCAAAGGCCATACAAGCATCAAAGGGCGCACTCTTTCATCTTCCTTTCAAAATTGGAAATCTTTCAAATATGATTCAAGACAAACAAAAACAAGGAATGACCATTTACGCCACAGCTTTACACCATGAATCGCTTCCTTTACAAGCTTGTAAACCACAAAATTCTTATGGTATTGTACTTGGAAATGAAGGACAAGGTATTCATGAAGATCTTCTTTCACATTGTAATCAGACTCTTTATATTGAAATGGACCAATTTGAAAGTCTAAATGTAGCAATTGCTTGCTCAATCGTCATTTATACACTAAAACATAAAGAAAGCTGTATCTAACGATACAGCTTTTTATTAAGCAATTTCATGGATATAAATATTATTCACACGATCCGGTCCAACCGAAACCATAGAAATACGAACACCCGTAAATTCTTCAATATAAGCTAAATAATCTTTAGCTTCTTGTGGAAGTTCATCATAAGTTGATAATTTAGAAATATCTTCCTTCCATCCTTTGAAGACTTTATAAACCGGTTTAGCTTTTGCAACGTCTGCTTGATCACTCGGAATATAATCGTAAACCTTACCGTCAATTTCATAACCAACGCAAGCTAAAATTTCATCTAGTCCAGTTAATACATCGATTTTTGTAATTACGATATCTGTAAGGCCATTCATCATATTGGCATGTTTAACAACTAATAAATCTAACCATCCACATCGACGTGGTCGACCTGTTGTAGCACCGAACTCTCCACCTTGTTGACGGATCCATTCACCTTTTTCATCCAATAATTCCGTAACAAAAGGCCCCTCACCAACACGAGTAGAATACGCCTTTACAACACCAACAACCGTTGAAATCTTACTTGGTGCAACACCAGCTCCAACCGTTACACCTGCACTTGTAGGACTACTTGATGTAACATAAGGATAGGTTCCATAATTGATATCTAACATAGCCGCTTGTGCCCCTTCAAAAAGAACACGTTTATTTTGATCAATCGCTTCATTGACCATATGTGTTGTTTCTTTAATCATCGGAACAATACGTGCATGAATCTTTTCAAAATCAGAAACCATTTGATCATAATCTAAAGCATCAGCTCCATATACAGCCGTAAACAATTTATTTTTGAATTCTAAACATTCCTTCAAACGAACTTTAAAACTTTCAAAATCTAAAAATTCATGAAAGCGAATACCTGTACGTGCATACTTATCGGCATAACAAGGACCAATTCCTCGTTTTGTCGTACCAATTTTATTTCCATTCGCCTTTTCTTCCAATTCATCTTGAACAACATGATAAGGCATCAACATTTGTGCACGATCACTAATAATAATATGCTCTGTTGATAAGCCACCTTTTTCTAAGGTTGCCATTTCTTCTAATAAAACAAAAGGATTACAAACAACACCAGGACCAATTATACAAAGTGCATCCTCATGTAAAACACCACTTGGTAACAAATGAAGAATATGCTTTTTACCATTAACCACAACGGTATGGCCCGCATTGTTTCCCCCTTGAAAACGAACAATTAAATCTGCTTTTTCAGCAAGAACATCAACAATTTTACCTTTTCCTTCGTCACCCCATTGGGTTCCTACAACTACTTGGCTTGACATAAATATGTAGCCTCCTTCAACTATCTTTAACAAACAAAATTATAAAGTAATATAAATATCTGTCAACTAAATGAAAAAGTTTTCATAAATGAATGTAAAAAATATAAATAATTCTTTAAATCAAAATTCCCTGACAATGGTCAAGTTCATGCTGAATAATTTGTGCAGTAAAACCTTTAAATTCAGACACACAATTCGTAAAAGAAGCATCGCGATACTGAATACGAATTGATTGATAACGAGTAGTTGTTCTTTCTCCATCTAAAGACAAACAACCTTCTTTAACTTCATAAGGATCTGATTTCGATAAAATCTTAACATTATACATCACTAAATCCATGAATTCGGTATGAACCACAATAACATTTTTTAATTCACCAATCATATTCGCTGCTAAGCCTACACAACGATAAGAATTGGCATGCAAGGTATCTAAAAGATCTTGTCCAATTGATAAATCTCTTTTTGTGGCTGGCTTAGATTTTTTTGATAAAAATGCTGGATCTCGAACAATATCACGAATCATATATCTCTCCTATAAAAATAAAAAAAGTTGAGATATCATCTCAACATATTTTCAAATGGCAGGGGTAGCAGGAGTTGAACCCACATCAACGGTTTTGGAGACCGCTGTTCTACCATTGAACTATACCCCTAAGTGCTTTATTACATTATCATAAATTATTAACTTATGCAAATAAAAAATAAAAAAATGCTATACAATTCATAAACAATGCACCTAATTGGAGTCTATCAATACAAAACTATGAAGTTTTTAAAATAAAGTAGATGCAGCAGAACATAATAAATCTAACCATTTGGCGCAAGCCTTGCATGACCTTGTATTGTGATTACATTTGAATCTTGTCTTTCTCTAACGTTAATCTTTATCATTTGTTTTTTTATCTCCTGATACCATTTTTTAAATAATTAGAAACTTCTAACATTGCTTCATCAGTAGGTTTAACCATCGTTTTATAAATCTTAGAATGTTTTCGATAAAAGAATTGTTCAATGTCATTTAATTTAGTCTGAATTGCTCTTATCATGGGATTATTGCTGTAGATAAATCTTCCTTTTTTCATGTTTCCTCCATAAGAAAAGAGCAGATTTATTTCTGCTCTAGTTCTCTTTTTTATAAGCATGTATAAATTGCTCAATTCACTCAATCATTACTTCGACGTCTCCTTCGCCATCTGCAACGATTCTTTCAGGTTCATATCTTTTGATAGAGAGATAACCTGCGTAGCCTAAAAAATCTGACTCATTTACATCTTTATGTCTCTCATAAAATTTCAGCATTAACTTTACATCTTCTTCATTATCAATTGTATCCATTATCCCATCAGTATATCCTTCATAGAGCTCTAACTCTTTGCAGATTCTGTATAACTTTTTTCTCTCTTCCGTCATCTTTTTTAACTCCTATTTTTGCCTTTGATTTTTGTTCTCTTATATACAACAATGTCTCCATCATCAAACCACATAAATTGATATCTATAATCTCCGTATTCTTTAATCATTTTTCTTCCATTATACATTTCTTCCTTTGGTTGAGCATTTGCAAACACTCTTAATGCACTTGGTACAGTTGCTATCTCTTGTTTGCTGAGCTTTATTCTTTTTATACCACCAAACAATTGATCGTTCAATTTAAATCTAAGCTTCGGATTATTATTCTTTGCTTTCCACTCTTCAAAGGTAAGCCCGTGGTCTTTATACCCATCTAACCATTTATCATATTCTTTGCTATCGAGATAAGGTGCTGTTGCACAATGACAATTCGGATGCATTGGTGGTGCATTTACTCCACATTCCAACTCTTCGACTTTGAATATCTTTCCGTCTAATTTTTTACAAATTGAACAACAATCGCTCAATCCACAAGCGACATATTCATATTGGTCTTTGCTTTTTATAACAAAGAAAAAGAGATTCAATCCTTTTGTGATTGAATCCAATTCTTTTTTCTATCTATTTATTAATTTATTCAAATGTTTCTTCGATAATAAAATATCATTTATTCTTCTTCCTTATGGTAACGCGCTACAAGGGATAAATCTCCTAAAGAATGATGTCGAATAAATTCATGTTTACGATTGAATTGATCGAACCACCCTTCAAAAACATAACCTTTTTTGCTTGCAGGTTTAATTAGAATCGTTGGATCATCATAGCTATAGCTCAATGGATTGCTACGAGAACTAATACCGCCTTGCGCATCATAAGTAACAACAAAAGTGGTTTGACTAAATTTCGCATAAATGACACAAGTCTCATTAATCACTTGTTTTGTTGTAAAAGGAAACAAAAAATTACGATCCCAATACCAACCTTCAAAATTATAGCCATGTTTTCTTGCCTGTGGTAAATTACTAATGCATCCATCAATGACAAGGACTGGATCAAGTATTTGTCCACCAAAAGTTTCAAATTTGACATAACAAGGTTTTTCAAAATGGGCAACTAGTTTAACCGATTCCTTCTGCCCAACAGGTGTAGCCTCAACCTTTTCTCCATTAAAAGTCCATCCCGTAAATACCATATCCTTCTTTTTTGCCGGTTGTAACAAATAGGCTGGAGAAGTACAGCTTGTATATCTAGGATTTAAACGTGAATTCACACCACCATTCAAATCATATTCAATTGGATACCACTTTGGTATCCAATGTTGATAAAGCATCGTTACACGTGGTAACTCACCACCGGGATTCACTTTTTTTCTACGTTCTGGATCTACATACCAGCCTTCAAAAATATATCCATCTTTTTCCATACAATCACTCATTTTTCTATTGATATTTTAAAAACTATCTGTTAAAATTTAATAGCTGTCTTGGTAGCTCAGTTGGATAGAGCAATCGCCTTCTAAGCGATCGGTCGGGGGTTCGAATCCCTCCCAGGACGCCATTTTTTTAATCAAAAGTCCCTAAGGGACTTTTTTTATTTAAAATCTTTTGTGAGAAATACAATTTGAGCATCCACTCTGTTTTCTTCAATATCAAGAATCGCATAACTTGGTGGATTCCCATCACGCGGAAAAGTTGTTGAACCAGGATTCAACAAATAAACGCCATTAATCTTCTTAAAATAAGAACAATGCGTATGTCCAAAACAAACAATGTTACAATCATTGTTTTTGGCAATTTGAACAAGGCTCTTTTCTCGATTGAAATAAGAACAATGATGAGAATGTTCCATCAATAACCGATAATTCCCAACATTAAGAATTCGTCTTTCCGGTAACTCTCGCCAATAATCATTATTTCCTTGCACAATAATCCAATCACTATAATACAATGGTTCATCACAAATATCACCGCAATGCAAAAATAACTTTGCTTCTGGATGATGATTATGTATTTGATCTAAAATTTCACTATGACCATGTGAATCACTCGCAACAATAATACGCATAAACACTCCTATTCTTCAAAATCATCAAAATCCACTTCTTCCATGCATAAATGATCGGCATACATTTTTTTTGCCGCATCCTTTCCTACATATCTTAATAAAAAAGGTTGATATTCATGCTTCGTTTTATCTCTTTTATCATAAGGATATCGCACAACAAAACCAAAACGATAAGCATTTTCTTCTAACCAAACAATCAAATCTTTTTGATCGTCACTTAAAGATTGAAGAATGGTCGTATAATCAAAATCATTATCCGTTTTCTCACTATCTAAACATAGAGAAATCCACTCCTTCTGATCAATCAAAGAAATCGTATAGCCTAATTGTGTTTCATCTTGACCAGCTTTCAATAAAAATTGTGATACATTTTCTTCTCCATATTGACTACTTAAGCCCGTAAAAATCTCATTTATTTCATCATACGAACGATAGGCAGAATAAACTGTAATCGTTTGTCCGTTCATCATCGAATAAAATGCATCTTTCATATCACTTAAATCTTTTTGTAAATCAGAAGACATCAATAAACCATTATTTTCAACTAAGTCAGATGGCTCATAACGATAAATTGATTTATTCTCATCCAACAAAAGATATTTTGAACTTGGATTACTTATAAGAGTTAAATCCTCGTTATTAATCAATTCATTCTCATAGAAAGTTGTCAAATCCAAATAACTATAATAACTTAGTAATTCTTCTAAACTATCAACATTAAAATATTTTGTATATTTATTTACAAAATTGACAATATAATCATTGGACTCCTCTTGCGTCTCTTTGGCAATCGCATATTCTTGACAATGATAAACATCAAAGCCTTTAATTTTGATAAAATCCATAAATACTTTTGGTTTAATATGTTGAGAAATCAAGTAATCAATTTCTTTATTATCCAACTTATTTAAAATCAATTCTCTTTCTTGTTCATTGCCATATGGATAACGTGCTAAAGGATCATAAGACTGATTAAGTTTCCAATAACTACATATTGTGATCGCTGCACAAAGAATCAACATGCATATGCGTGCAAATAAAATCTTTTTTTTCACTAATACACCTCGTAAGTAAAATTATATCACAACTTATGATCTGGATGCAGTTGTTGATAAATGTTACGAGCAACTTGTTTTGGTACAAGTTGTTCAATTTCCTCTAAAGAAGCCTGTTTTAATGCTTTCATTGATTTAAAATGATTCAATATCTTTTTCTTACGTTCAGCTCCAACCCCACTAACCTCATCTAAAAGCGACTTCGTCATCCCTTTATTGCGAAGTTTTCGATGATAGCTAATCGCAAATCGATGCACTTCATCCTGCATACGTGTTAATAAGAAAAATAAACTTGATTCTTTATTCAAAAGTATTTCTTCTAAAGCTTCATTCATCAAAGCACGTGTACTATGTTTATCATCCTTTACAAGACCCACAATCCGTAAATCTAAATCCAATTGATTCCGAATTTCAATCGCTGCTAAAATTTGTTGGGCACCCCCATCTACAATTAATAAATCCGGTAGTCGACTTCCTTCTTTCAACAAGCGAAAATACCGCCGATAAATAACTTCTTTCATACTATCGATATCCGATCGATACGTATCTAACTTATAATGACGATACGCTTTTTTATCTGGTTTCCCATCCTTAAAGACAACCAATCCACTGACATTATAAGCCCCTGAAATATGTGAGTTATCAAAAATTTCAATCGTATGAATCGGTACTTGAAAAATACGTTCTAATTCTTGATTTGCCAAACGTAAATCTTGGTCTTTTTTATAAACCAATTCAAATTTTTGTTCATGCGCCGTTCGGGCATTCTTAATTGCAAGATCAAGCAATTTCTTTTTATCGCCTCTTTGTGGACTATAGACCTTGGTCTCAAGCATATCAGCTAATTGTTCACTTGCTACTCCTTGTGGCAATAAAATCTCTTTAGGGATAACATTCTTTTGATAATATTGAAGAATAAAACGAATAAAAGCATCTTCCGTATCTTCATAAATCGGTGTTACAGTAAAATTACGACCAAGCAATTTTCCATCACGAATGAAAAAACCTTGTAAAGAGATATATCCTTTATCCTCATAATAAGCAAAAACATCACGATCTTTTCGATCTTTGAAATCAATGCTTTGTTTGTCAATAACATGATGAACCGATTCCATCATCTCTTTATATTCCTGTGCTTTTTCAAACTGTAAATTTTCACTTGCCTTAAACATCTGTTGCTCTAGACGCTTCAATAAAAATTGAGCATCCCCTTTCAAAAATTGACGTATCTCTTTTCGATAGCGACTCATTTCATGAGGGTCAACATCATGAATACAAGGTGCAGCACATTGATGCATATGATAATAAAGACAAGCTTGTTTAGGAAGATTCTTACATTTTCGAATGGGCCAATATTGATTGATTAATCGAACCATTTCATTGGCTGCACCACTGGATGGATAAGGGCCATAAACCTCTTGTTTTTTATTTTTAACGTTACGCATGACTCTTACAGTAAAGAAAGGATCATCACTAATCACAATATAAGGATAAGAACGATCATCCATCAACATAATATTATAA
>CAVBLW010000058.1:0-11432 GCA_963596085.1 Bacteroidaceae bacterium
GTATTACATAGACAAAGAGGTTGTCGATTTTTTGAAGTTCAAAGATATTCAAGTAATTAAAACTACGAAAATTGTTGAAATCTAGGCAGCCAAGAAATGAGGATATTATGAAAAAACAAGAATTAATTAATAATATTTATGAAAGAGTGAATAAAAATAGTATGAAATTTACAAAAAATGATATCACTCAAATTTATAATGAAATTTTTAATGAAATTGCAAACCAACTTAAAAATGGAGAAACGATTGAAATATCCACTTTAGGTAAATTTGAAGTCAAAAAAAGAAAAGCACGTCAAGGAATTAATCCTATGACGATGGAAAAGATGGAAATTCCAGAAAGCAATGCTGTTCGCTTTAAAACAAGTGCTTCACTTAAAAGACGAATCAATGAAGAATAAAGCCTTTAGGAGTGCAAGAATAAATCTTGCTGCCTAAAGGCTTTTATGTAATAAGGAGTTAAAATGAAAAAATTCTTATTAATAACATTTTCTCTTGTTTTATTGTTGTCGGGTTGTGGTAGTAAAGAAGCTACAAAAGCTCATACGATTGTTTTTGATGATGATAATCGCTTAGAGTATCGATCAACGATATCTACTACAAAATTAATTACACGAGTTGATTCTTATACGATTTCAAGCTCAAATATCGAAGGAAACGTGATTTATGTAAGTAATTTAAAAGTTATTTGTCCTACACTAAAAAACGTTAAAAAGCTAGGGAAAGTAAAGCTTAAGTATAAGATTGATGATGAAACATATACTTATACTGCAAAAATTGTCGATAAAACAAAACCTACAATTAAACTCAAAAAAGATATTCTTGAATTTGAGGTTGGTGAAATGGGAGATATCGAAAAATATTATGAGATCAAAGACAACTACGATAAAAGTAAAAATCTAAAAGTAACAATCGAAGGATTAGATGATTTAGATAAGAATAAAACGGGCAATTATACGATTACGATTCAAGCAGAAGATAGTTCTGGAAACAAAGATAAGAAAAAACTATTAATAAAAATTAAGGATACGAAAAAAGAACAAGAAGAAAAAGAGGCACAAGAGAAAGCAGAAGCAGAACAAAAAGCAAAGGAAGAAGCGGAACAAAAGCAAAATAGCAGTAGTAATGATAGTAGTAACTCTTCAAGTACGTCAACACAAAGTCAAACGACTTATAGTACACCAGTAACGAAAGATTTTTTATTTTCTGATGGTTATGACATTGAAACTGCACCCATGGCTTGTAATTCTGCTTTAGATTCTTCACCTCGATCGGGAAGTTGTACGCCTTTACAAGATAGTGAAGGTATTTATTACGGTATGCGTTTGACATTAAATTAGAAAATTAAGGCAAATCGCCTTAAAAATAGAAAGGTAAAGGTAATTTTATGTTAGATAGTGTTTTATATGTGATTGGAGTAGTTACAGTAACGATATTATCGTTTTTCTTTTTAAAGAAACCTCTAGAAGAAAAGAATATTGAAGGGGTTTGGTCAATTGTTTCAAGATTAGTGATTGGAGTCTTAGGTGGATTTCTAGTTGGCTTCTTTTTGACAATGTAACGGGGGTATTGAAATGGGAAATTGGCAAGAATTGTATACAAAATTTAATCAAGCAATTAGTGATTTTACTACATTTGCTCAAACATTAGCCTTGGTAGTAGCTTCAGCAATGGCAATTTATTATAAGGTGAGGGAAATGTTTGCGGGAGTACAAGAAGATCAAATGTTTTCACAAAAAACAAGAAATGTTTTTGTTGCGTTAGTATTTGTTTTCATTGTTCCAACAATCATTAAAATTCTTTCAGCTTACTTTAACTAGAAATAAAATAAAGGGCATTCAGCGAACAAATTTAATTTGTTTTCTAAATGTCCTTTTTTAAAATTGCTTAAGGCAAATTGCCTTAGACTAGAAAGGATTGGTTGTATGGCAGAAATTAATCAAGAAGATACAATTGAAAATAAATTAAAACCTTTTACAGATAAGTTTGGCTTTGATACATATGACGAAATTAAGAAAAATTGTAACCTTGACGATGTTAAAAACATTTTTGTTTCCTATACTGATTTTTTAGTAAATGGTTTAAAAAATAAAAATGAAGCTAAAAAGTTTGGAGAATGGTGGAAAGATGAAAAAAATAAATATAATGGTGTTCCAAAAGGCTCGGATTTTAAATTAGCCTTCAATCGTGGTTTTAAGACATGGTTAAAATCTCAAGAAATACCATTAAGTGATTTTAAACAAGAGTATGACGTGAAAGAAACAGAATCTAGTCCTACAGTTGAATTAAGTAAATTAGAGGAACGATTAACGGAAATTCTAGAAATTTTAAATGCTTTAATGAATGATGATTCTCAGTCTATGCTAATGACGAAAATCATGGAAGTAAGACTTATTTTAGATAGGCAATTAAGTACAAAAACAGATAAAAAAGCAACATATGCTCAAGTGAAAAAATTATCCGATGAAGTCAATATAATCAAAATGGAATTGACTTCGAAATTAGATCAAGAAAAAGAAGTGACAGAGATTAATGATAAGAAACGCAATCACTTGATTCTTGCTGGGTTTGGTGCTGGCATAGGAACAATACTATTAATAATTGGCATTGTATCTCTCTGTAAACTTCTGTTTTAAAGGTGATAATAATGCGTTTTTCAACAATTTCACTTGTGGCATGGAGCGTATTTGATTCTAAAATTGCACGATTAGCTCAAGACATAATAAGGGATATTTTTTGGAGCGTTGCACAAGTTCTTATGAATATGATTCAATCAATCCTTAATGCTTTGATTAACGGGGTTTTGAGCTTAGATGTATTTACAAATAGCGAATTTGTAAGCTCGACTTTTAAATTTAGTTTAGCTTTAATGTTTTTATTGATCCCGATGCGAATCATATATGAGATTGTTACAGCTATGATCCGAGACGATGACGCTGGAATGGACGTTAATAAAAAAATTGGTTCAGCCGTTTTCGGTATTATGATTGCTTGTTCTTTAACTGTAGGTGTGACGAAAGTAATTAATCCATTAGTACAAGATACTACAAAAGCCTTGGTACAAGTCAACCTAGTAAATAGTGATGGTACAACAACAGAAAAAGCTCAATTTGGAGATACGTTAATAGAAACTGTACTGGTTAGCTTTGGGAGTATGTCAACAGACGGAGATTATGGTGCAAAAAGTCTTGTTGAGAAATATCAAGATGATGATTTCTCAATAAAAGAACGTTATGAAAGTGATGAAAAAGATGAAACTGGTGAAGTCACACACAAGAAAAACTCTTATAAATGGGAATTTTCGGAATTCATGTCCATTGTAGGCTTTGCATTGTATCTTATCTTATTAATTGTGATAACCGTTCAAATTGGACAACGTACGATAGCAATTCTTTTTTATTATTTAATTGGTCCAATCTGTTGTGCATCTTTGACAAATTATCAAAATCCACAAGCTTTTAACGTTTGGAGAAATAGCATAATCGGGCAATGGTTAATGAATACCAGTCAAATATTTTTATTGACGATTATGGTATCCATAATTGACGCTATTTCAGAAGCTACAGAAGGCATTCCAATAGCAAGCTGTTGTTTATATTTTGGGGCTTTGAGTTTGGTTATTTCCGTGCCTAATTTTGTACAAGCAATGATTGGGGGATATTCTTCTGGTGTAATGGAAACTTTAAACTCTTTGAAAGGTGGTGCAAGAACTGGAATTGCACCTGTAGTAGCTGCAAAAAATGGTTTGAAAAAATTTGGAGACAGCAAAGTTGGGCAAGGTTTGAAAAACGGAGCAAAAGCTGTGGGTGCAGGAATGTTAGTGAGAGGAGCAAATGATTGATAAGGGTACTGAAAAACTTAAAAAAGGTGCGTCCTCCCTTCTTAATAAAAATGGAGCAAATGGAACTGGAGTAAATTCAGATGTATTTGGTAAAGGTGAAGGAAACAACGATATGGCTAGACAAGGAGTTGGTAATGTTGCTTCAATGGGCGAAAACTCGAAACAAAATACTGACGATATGAGCAGAAAGGATTCTGGTAATGTTGCTTCAATGGGAGGAAATGATTCAAGTGGAGCAAAAAAAGTGAATACAATCACACAAAAAGCTCCTACTACGCTAGGAAATCGAAAATCTGTTAATGCTGCGAATTCAGTCAAAACGCCACAAACAAGTAAAAGTAACCAAACTGTAAAGGTAAACTCAATCACACAAAAAGCACCTAGTTCCGTAGCAACTGGAAACAATTCTACAAGGACGATAACACAACCAAAAATTGATAAAAATTCCTTGGGAAATAGATAATTGGAGGTTTTTAAATGTGGAACAAGTTATATATCATAATTGATAAAGATTCAATAAAACCCTTAATATTTTGGAAATTTTCAGCGAGTGATCTAGTGGTAATGTGCATAGGATTTTGTTTTGGTTATTTTCCATTCAAAGCTTTAATTGGAGATTTTGTTGGCTTTTGTATTGGTGTAATATTCTTTTCGATTTTAGGTTTTTTATTTCTGGAAATGCCCAATCATTTAACGATTTTGCAACATATACAGATGTTTTATACGTATAGATATAAAAAATCAAAAGAATACTTTTATATTCCCACAACGGAAATTAAAAAAGTAGATAAAGAAGAATTAGATAAAGAAACAATTGAATGGAACGAGTATCAAAATATGATAAAACAAAATAAAGAAAAAAATTAAAGTTATGCTTAAGATTATTTTTAATAGCTGGAAGGAGAGTGAAATAATTATTATAATAAAAGTAGAAAGTGAGGTATATTCATGAGTGACCGAAAAAAAATCTATTCTTTAGATGAAATCAAAAGAATTTCACAGCCAGTTTTTGCTTCGTATGATTCTGTAAAGCAAGCTTATTTATTTGGTTCATATGCGAGAAATGAGGCTACAAGAAAAAGTGACTTAGATTTTATGATTGTTTTAAAAGATGATGAATTGGAGTCATTAAAAGATGAATTAAGAGTACAAGGGGACTTGATGGAAGCTTTTAATAAGCATGTTGATACAATAAGAGATGATGAAGTCTACAAGATTATGCCTAGAACTTTTGAAAGGGATAAAATTTTAATCTATGAACAAGAAAACTAAAACTAAATATGAACTAGCTAAAATGTACGAATATGTTCGAACGATAAATGATATTTGTGAAAAATATGATAATAATTATGTAGAGATAGCGTGTGATCCATTACCTTACAATGCTTGTTTAATGATGATTGTACAACTAGGGGAACGTGGTGTACATATTAGAGAAACAAATAGAGAATTTTATGAAACTTGTCCATTACGATTAAGAGATGTTATAAATATGAGAAATAGGGTTACTCATGGATATAGTCAGATAAATACTAAAATATTTATGGATACATTACGTGATGATATGCCATTTTTTAAAGAATATATTGAACAAGAAGTTGATAAAGAAATTTTGGAAGATCCATATATTCTATATGAAATCGAATATGATGATTTTATAGAAGAAAAAGAAAGAGAACAAAATGAAGAATTAGAATTATGACCTTAAGGCGTTTTGCCTTAAGGTTTTCTTTTTACGGAAAGGAGTTTTGTCGATGTTTGGAAAAAAGAAAAAACAAAAACTGATAGAACAAAACATTAAAACGGATATACCTAAAAAAGAAAAAAAGAAAGAACAAGAAAAACTACAAAAAATTGATATAAAAAAAGCAATTCCGTTCGATTATGATGATGAAAGAAAGTTGTTTAAAGATAAAGACGGAAACTATATTATGATGGTTCGAACGATAGGTACAAATCTGTTTGGTTTTAAGGATTCTGATAAATTTGCATATATAAATGCTTTTTCACGTATTTTCAATCGTTCGATTGGAGAAGGACAAATCTATTCTTATATGATTGGAGCAGATGTTGATTCTTATGTAGCAGATTTTCAATATTTTAAGGATAACTTAAATATGGAAGATGAAGCTGATTTGATTCGATATGATATTTTAGATGAAGCACAAAAAAGATTGAAGTACACAGCATTGACCAAAGAATTAGTTGATCGTTGCTTTGTGTTCATTCTGAAAGGTAAAGATATCTTTCAACTCGAACAAAGATGTAAAGAAATTGTTTCGGCTCTTGGTTCGTATCAAAAAACTATGATTTTAGATTTTACAGATATGTTTTTGATTATGTACAACTATTACCATCCACAACAAGCTAAATTATTTAAAGAAATGGGTTCAGAAGCAAATGATGTGATTGATTTTCTTTGTCCTACTAGAATTGGGATGGTAGATGTTGGCTTTAAACAGTGCGTTGAATTAGATGGTGTCTACTGTAGAACAAAATATATTCGTGATTTTAAAAAGACACCTGCGTTTGCTTTGATGTCTTATTTGGCTACAGCTGGTGATATTGATTTTTCTCTTCATTTTATGCCAGCAGAAAATGATGTAATCACAAAGTCAATGGATAAAAAATTGAAAAATATCGAGAAGAATATGAATAATGCAAAAGAAGCATCAACACAAACAAAGTTACAATCGGATTATCAAGAGATTCGTTCTATGGTTGATAAAGTTTCAGCAGAAGGTGATACACCTTTTTATTTTTCTGTTTTTTTGCGTATTAAAGGTACTGATTTAAACGAAGTCAGAGAAATATCAAAAGATTTAGATGATAGTTTTGCAAGCTTTGGAATGAGATTTTCTGATGGTGTTTTTGAGCCTTTAGAGATGTTTAATTTATCTGCACCTATTTGTTATAACTACAACAAGAAAGACCGTTTTATGAAGGCTACAACCATTGATACATTAGCATGGATGTATCCATTTGTCTTTGAAGCTTTGTATGATAGTACGCCATATGATAAGTATGCAAATTATCCACCAATTTATATTGGAAACACGATACAGACAAATGGCGTTGTATTCTATGATAACTTTACTAAGAAAGACGATAGATCAAACTATAACGAGTTTGTTGTTGGTAAATCTGGAATGGGTAAAACCTTCTATTTAATGTGGTTGATCTATAATCGTTATGGATTAGGCTATAAACAATATATTTTAGATGTTGAAGGAAAAGAATTAAATAAGTTAACCAATCGACTAGGTGGAGTTAATATAGATTGCTCCAATGGTGAAAGAGGAAGAATTAATCCACTACATATTCGGTTCAATGTTCCCGATAGTGATACGGGAGAGGGAAAAGTACCACTTAATGAAATTTATCCCTTGGAACAACATATACGTTTTTTAAGAAGCTTTTTAAACGCTTATAAAGGCGATTCGGATGAAATTGGTATTTTACATAGTAATGCAATAGAAAAGGCTATGTTGGACGTTTATAAACGTGTAGGAATCACGTTTGAAACGAACGCACAATATATTACAGAAAATTACAAAAACGAAGATTTTCCGATTTTTTCAGATGTATATGACACATTAGAAAAATGGTTAAAAGCATTGCAAGCACGTAACCAACAAGATGAAGCAGAAATCGAACGATATAAAGTTTGTTTAGCTTTCTTAGAGCCAATTGCTTATGGTGCAGATTCAAATTTATTTAATGGTCATACTAATGTTGATTTATCTAACAATTTAATTAATTTTAATATTAGTGCTTTGCAAGATAATACGGGTTCTCGTGTACTAGCAACACAGTATTATAATGTATTGTCTTTTGTTTGGACAAATATCATTTCTGACAGTGGACATAATCGAAAACAATTATATGCAGATGAATTTTCTGTAATCATGGATCCACGATATATTGATATCATGATGTATTTTCAGACTGTCATTAAACGTGTAAGAAAATATCTTGCTGGTTTTACAAGTGCAACACAACAGATTAGTGATGTCTTAAAAGAATCTGTTCGAGAACAAGGTGAAGCTATCATCGAAAACTCTGTATACCAATTCTTTTTTGGCTTGGGGACAGAAGGTGTTGAGTATTTTAAAAAGACGAAATTAATTCCAGATTCAGAACAAGAGTTTGTTCAATTTGCAAATATTGGTGAGTGTTACGCAAAGATTGGAACGAGTACAGCAATGCGAATCCGAATTCAAATTTCTGATCCAGCTTTTGAATTGTTTGCTTCATTGAAAGATGACATGAAAAATGGATAAAAGGAAATTAAAAGTTTTGGCAATTAGTGTCGGAAGTGGAATAGGTGTAACGCTACTTATATTTATTTTGATTCCAATGATAATTGTTTCGACTTTAACGATAAGTGAAGGCAGTTGTGGTTCAACAGATGATACATCTGTGACAGTTTCGTCTGATGGAACAATCGAGCAAAACAAAAAAGCAATTTGGTCTTATTTGATTCAGAAAGGTTTGTCAAGTGAAGCTACTGCTGGAGTAATGGGAAATATGCAAGCCGAAAGTGGATTTGATCCAAGTGCAATTGAAGGTAACGGAGAAGGACATGGATTAATACAATGGAGTTTTGGAAGAAAAACAAACCTTTTGAATTCCGCAAAGGAAAAAGGTGTTGATTGGACAGACTTAAATTTTCAATTAGATTTTTTATGGGATGAAGTTTTTTCTCAGAGTAGTGTCTATCGACCTAAACTAGAAAGTGCAGGTTTTTTCACTTCTTCTAGTGTATCAAAAACGACATACTACTTTCATAAATATGTCGAAGCCTCAGCCGATACGGAAGAAGCAGTATCCAAAAATCGTGTTGCAAAGGCAGAAAAAATTTATGAAGAATTAAATGGAACAAATGTTGAAACTTCTGACGGAGATGATGAATTGGCATGTGAAACAGATGAAGGAAATGAAGGTGGAATCTTAACTGCCGAAGGTGTAACGATAGATTTTAACAGCAAGTATTATACTTACAATGCAGATGGTTCGCTTGGAAATCCAAACGTGTGTGAAACAAATAAATCAATCAGTGCATATCCTCAAGGTTCGATTTGTGTAACAGCATCTTCTACTGGACGATTTAATAAAATGATTTGTTCGTCATTTGCGTGTGGGAGATATTGGGACGTTAATTATCATGATTCATCTTATCCGTTACCAACTAATTGGGATCACCTTATAACGAATTGTCACACAGCACCTGGGAATGGTAAATGGACAACAAATGAAAATACGCCAATTGCACAATCCATTGTTACGATAACAAGTACAAGCGGTGTAAGTCATGCAGCATTTATTGAAGGAGTTGACGCAGATGGTTCGGTTGTCATTTCAGAGTGTAATGTAATTAGTAACAATGAGTATGGTTTCCGTTGTCAAAAGTGGAGTTCCTTACGAGCTTGGATGACAAATACGTTGAGTGGTTCGGTTAGTGTTAACGGAATCTATGGGAAATAGAAAGGAGTAATATGAAAAAAATTTTAATTGCTTTTGTTGCGATTGTTATTGTCGGTTTTGGTGGCTATGATATTTATCAAACGATTTTAGAAAACCGAAAACCTACGATTGAATTTATTTCAGAAAAAGGACGAGTGAGTGATGGAGATACTGTTAATCCTTATCAATATGTACTAAAAGCAACAGATTATAAAGGAAAAAACATAAATGATAAAAAACACATCAAAGCAAAATTAAAATTATCAAACGATGATTATTTTAAATATACTTACACGATTAAAGATGATGAAGGAAACGAAAATGTTTCTACAATAAAAATCAAAAAAGGTGAATCCGTTTCTTATTATCCCGAAGGAAAACAACAAGGTAAAAATGAATTAAGTGAAACGAAAGAAAATAAAATCTTTTACGTTTCAGATTATGATGGAGTGACCATCAAAGCAATGTCAGAAGCAAATCTTTATGGCACAGAAAGCTCACAAAGTTTTACAGTTAATCCAGTGAAAGATGAAAATGATAACATCATTGGTTATGAATGTGTGTTCGAATAAAAAATAGGTAAAGGAAATGAATGACGATATTAGAGGACGCTATGAGCGTTCTTTTTGGTTGAAGCGTATAAAAGGTTTAACTAAAAAAATTAATGAGCTTTCGAATGAAAAAATAAATACTGAGATGGTCTTGGAAAAGTGCAGACTAAATGATGAGGACTATTGTATTATCACTTATCTACATTATAAAAAACAATATGTAGACTTGCTTATGAAAATTTTACAAGAGTAAATGGGGATAAAAATGAATGACAATTATATATATTTAGATGATTCCTTGACGGAAAAGATAAAAAGAAAAAGACAAGAATTAGGATTTACACAAAATGAAATTTCAAAACTTTTAAAAATTTCGAGAAAGGCTTATGGACGAATTGAACGAAATGAAGTCAATAAAATAACTAAGAGTTTGTATGTGAAAATTTCAGAAGCCTTGAATTTAAGTGTTGATGAAATGAGCAATGACTACAATATTCGATGTACTTTTTATTTATCAAAAGAAATGAAAAATGATTTAGAATTTTTTAAAAATGCAAAACACTTTGATAGTGTTTCAGATACAATTAAGTTTTGTATCAACGAAGTGATGAATGACTTTTTACTTGAAAAAATTTCAGTTGAGTTAAAGGAAGATATACGAGAAGCAATAAACAACTCATTTAATTATGAGTTAGAAAAATTGCAATCAGAGAAATTGAAAGACGAAATAATATTAGATTATTTATCAAAAATGGAAGTGTTGGATGTAAACAAAATAAAATCAGAAATTGATGAAATGCTTTTTAAAATCAAACACGCTAAGTATTAAGAGGTAAAGAAATGAAGATTGTAATGTATTGTGATAAATATTTATATCGAAAATTGTATATGGCATTTCCGAAGTATGATGAAAATGATAACATCATTGGGAGTTTATTTTCAGAAGAAGAGTTTGATAATTTTCATGTGTTAGATCGAGATTATATAAATCTAACTTTGAATCCAATTGATGGTATAAAAGACATTTACTTTTTGTTGATTCAGAAAAGTTGGTATAAAGATATGGCTTGTCTTAACATTTGTAAATATTTTAGAGTGCTTCATCCCGAATCAAAAATAATTTTTTATTTTGATGAAGATTATTCTTATCATAGATATTTATGCGACAAAATTGTTAGTGAACAATTAGGCTATATAGTAACGAATATGGAAGAATTAGAAACGATTCTACAAAGTCGTTTTGAGAAAAAACAAGATGAATATCTTCTGCCAAAATTAAAAAAGAAAACAATTAAAAAGTTAAAAACACAATTTTTAAATTCATGATTTTGAAAATAAAAATTACTAACTATGAATTTTTTTTATGAAGGATTTTTTGATTTTTTTTGCAAGATCATAAAAACTGTTAAAAAATTTTTTTCAATATTGAAAATCAATTTTGAAGAAACATGAAAAGAAAAAAATAAATTTCGAATAATTATTTTTAATATCCTATTTAATTACTAGGATTAATAAATTATATTTTTAATTTCAATTTTTTTTACGAGTTGATAAAAATTTTATCAACTTTTTTT
>CAVBLW010000059.1:0-11320 GCA_963596085.1 Bacteroidaceae bacterium
TTTATTGCACTTTAAACTACATTTTTATCCCCTTACTATTCTTTTTATGCTTAATCTTGCACAAAAAAAGATCAGAACTATTTGTTCGGATCTTACGTTCCAATCGATATTTTTTTAATAAATTGTGCTATCCTATTGATAAAAGAGGTATAGCTAGTATGATTGACAAATTGAATATTTATTTACCTGAATCCGCATCGGATTTAATTAAAAAAGATTGTTTCAACTTCCGTATTTTAAAAGCCAATGATACACCCAACGTAAATGACTATATTACTCGCTTACTCTGTGGATATCATAGTGCTTTTCAAGAAGAACTCGACCAAGAAATCAATCTCATTATCGACAACATCACAAATGAACTTCATTTTCATAATGATCGTAAGTTAAAAGAGATAGCTTCCAATATCGTATATACCCGATTTAACGACTTAAAAGCCAAACCTCATGGAAACCACATTTCTTATAAACCGGTTCGAAAAACTGAAAGCTTCTTTATGGATCCAAATAATGACAGTATTGAAGACTATGACATTGAAAAGATTCAATCGGGGCAACAAGATCCAGATTCTTATTTTCCAAATAACTTTTCCAGAAGTAATTATTTGCGTGGTTTGATCTTACAATTTCTAAATCTCAGTATGGCCGAAAGAGAAAAATATTTATTCTTAGAACAATATGAGGAACTTGTAGATCGTTGTTCACGTAAAAAAGCAATTAATATTAAATTAAAAACTGAAAAAGTCGTTCGTTCCATTATTCCTTATAAAGTAGAACCAGGAGAAACTGGTCTTTATAATTATCTTGTTTGTGCAGAACGAACAAAAGAAAATACACTAATCATCTCAAGTTATCACTTATGTGATATTACATTTGATAAAGTATTGACTGCTCCTAAAAATATGCCTCCTTTAACAAAAGAGATGATTGCTCTTTTGAAAAAAACACTTAAGAATGGTCCAAATCATATCTATTTAGGCTCTCAAATTACACGAGTTCAATTCACAAAGGATGGATGTGACTTATTCAAGAAAATTTATACGGATCGACCACATCCAATGAAAAAAGAAAAACAAGAGGATGGTTCTTCCATTTATACCTTTGATTGTCCACAAGTACAATTATTCCGTTATTTTCGAAGATTCGGACCCGATGCAAAGATATTAGAACCTGAATCATTAAAAGAAGAATTGATCCAATTCTATAAAGATTCTTTAAAAAATTATGAAGATTAACACATTCGTGTTATCTTCTTTTTTTCATCAATTTTCCTTGTTTTAAGCCTAAGGCAACTAAAATATTATGCAAATCCCGATTGGATAAACGAATGGTTCTTTCTTTTTCGATTGTTTGTAATAAATCATTTTTTGAAAGCACAAGTTCATTGGAATCCACCCGCACTCCTTGTGCAGAAGGTAAGGCAACCAAACCATGAATAAAAGTATGCACATGATTTCTTTCTAAGAATTCTTTTGAAATATAGATTTGTCGATGCATTTGTTTTAAAGGATTACTAACCTCATCTTTTCGAGATACGCCATAACGTGAAATTCTTTCTCTTTGCCAACGATCGTCTTTGGCATTCCCACTTAAATACCCTACATAGTTTTTGGTTTCTATAATCCACAATCCATAAGAACTAATAACTAAGGAATCAATTTCGGTTTGTCTTCCGTTTACATTTAAATTCACATTATTCACAATTAAATATTCATTCGATAATTCATTTAAATAATTTGATATAATTTCTTCTCCTTGAATACCTGCTTTAAGCGCTGGAATTTCTTCTTTGGCATTCCCTTCTACAACTTTTCCAATAAAACATAAGATCAGTCCAAAACCAATCACAAGATAAGGTCTATTGGAAATTGTTAAATCTGTACTACTCATCAAAAAGAGGTAAGCTCCATATATAATTGTTAAAAATGCAATGAAATGAATAATTTTTGACATCATAATTTTATTTTGAAAATCATTGATTTTTTCTCTGTTTCCGTTATGTTCACTTTGATTTATTTGTTTTGCCATTTTATCCCTTCTTTCTATAGCGGCAAAGAATCAATCCATGCTTTTAAATCTGATGGCAATGCTTCTGGATTGATAATATATAAAGTCATTGCGTTCGCAAATGTTTCTTTTAAATTATCCGAACAATTGCTTGAGCCTGTAACACTACAAACACCAGCCACATTGTTTTCAAGTATACTCGTATCATAAGTTTGCACAATACGATGATAGAAGTCATATTGATGACTCAATTCATGAACTAGAACTTCTTCATAAGACAAATTCGAATTCAATATCGGCTTCCCATTTTCATTTCTATATCTTAACTTGATATAAATCAATCGATTCCCTTGTCCATCTGAATGGGCAAAACCAACCGAATTATCGAATGCGCCCTCATATTGTTGTGTTGATATTCGATAATTTTCATCACTTTCTAAATATAGTTCCGTACAATAATTTTTTAACCATTTTGGTGTGGAATTATAAGCTTCTATAAAATCATTCACATCTTCTGTAAAAGCCTGTCCATTGGCATATAAAACGATATAAGGAGAAGATGCATTCATTGTATAATCATCGCTTGTCTGTAAAGAAATCGGATAAATTTCTTCACTTGTACTTATAGATTCGTCTGTTACGGTTTCTTCACTTGTCGTTGTAGACTCTTCTGTTACGTTTTCTTCACTTGTTTTATCTTCTTGTAAGCAATATTGATTGTATGTTAAGGCGCAAATACTAATTGTCACAAGTGCAATCACAAACTTTCTCATCGAATCCCTCCTTATTGTGGTTCATAGCCTAACAATCGAACAAGATGTCGAATTTGTACATTTGATAATTGTTTTTTTCTATTCACAATGGATTCTTCCAATTTTTTAAAATCACAGAAACATTGATCTAGGCAATTTGTTTCGATTTGATTGGCATTTAAAAATAGATAGCAGCCATTGATTAATGTATCAATTCCTTGATTTCTTAAAAATTCTTTTAAGACATAACATTGAAAGCCTAGAAACCTTGTTGGATTTTTAAATTGATTGGTATATGGCGTTCCACCACAACCTACATTATGTTGCAACCAAATCTCATCCTTTTTGTTTCCAACCATCTTTCCATGCTTACAGGAAAAGCCAATCACATGGATGCCACTTGGCCCAATCACAATGGCTTCAAGGGTTGATTCACAACCTTCTCTTGCTTTTAAAGGAACTCCATAAATAATGTGAAAGGCATCTGGAAGATCACTCAAAACTTTCACTAAATCATAATGACCACCAGTACGTACTCTTTCTAGACCTGTTGTTTTTTTACTTGAATTTGCGATTAGGGCAAATACAATCATGAATACAAAGGATACTCCTCCAAGAATTCCTAAAGAGCTATAACTCGATGATCCAAGTAAGCTTGCGATTCCACTCACAAAACAAATTCCCATAGGAATTTTCCATGTCAATGCTTGTGCATTTTCTTCATCAATTTGATCTTGTAATAATGCTTTTGTGTTATATTGTTTTGCCATTTTTCTATCCTCCTATTAAAATGTGCTTCCTAGTAATTCATAAGTCTGTTTCACAAATTCTTTTTGAAGTACTTCCCCTTGCTTCATTTCCTCTTGCCAATTTTTGTATAGATTAGCTAAATCCTTTTCAATTTGTTTTTTCAATGCACTTGGAACAAAATCCCAACCCCCATATTCTTTTTCTATTTGAAATTTCTTTTCTTCAAGTACATCTCGTTCTTGTTCAATTTCATCCAAAACTTTAATGCTTTCATTAAATCGATTTTCATATTCATTCCATATTTGTTTCATAATCATTTCCTCTTTTCTATGAATATAATAGAAAATATTCAATTGATTAAACATGGATAGATACAAAAATTTTAAAATCACCTTTTAATTTCAAACATTCCCATAAATAAGCATCATTTCACTTTCATTTAAATAGATATGGCCCCTTTTTATTCTTTTGCCAAAGATGCATTTTTATATTTCTCATCTCCTGTCACCTCTTTGATCACTTGAATTTGTTCTGGAAATTCTATGTCTTGTTTTTCATCATTTAATTCAATCTCAACAATTGCTTGCACTTTCCAGAAAGGATAGATATCAATTTCAAAATATTGGTTTTTATAGGTTAAACAATATCTCGTTTTACGAATTTGACGCTTACTTGTATCAGCTTCCATTAAACAAGAAAGATATTCACTTTGAGATAAACGATGTTCTACTTCGATGCGTTTTAAATTCGTAACTTTTCGTTTCATGGTTTTAAAGTAGACATAATGCCCGTTTTCTCCTCTTTGACGAACTCGTACTTCATTATCATCCGTACTCTTTAAATAGGTTTGAATGATTTCTACTTTTTGACAAGCTGGATTGTTTTCTAGCCATCTAAGATCTGGATAATGAATTAAATACTTTCTTTCTATTTCAAAAGGTTCGGGTTCACCTAAAAATGATGAGATTTCAACCATTAATTGCTTCATTTTATCTTCAAAAGAGCCTGTATTATCGATTACTCTAAAATGAGGATGTCCAGTCCAGGCTGAGATCAATCGATCATCTAAAATACGAGCTTGTTCAATGGTTTCTTTTCGTGCAGCATTATTTTCTGTTGTATAAAATTCTTCTGCTCCCTTTGAAGCCGAAACCAAATGGAATACGGCATCATAGCTATCACGTATTTCAATTTCATTCATAGTAAATTGTTGTAATAAATCATCAAAATCACTTTCTTCCATATAAGCTTTACTATCCATCATTCCACGATCACAAACGACTAATACTTTTTCACAATTCATTCTTTTTGCCGCTTGCATATAAATTCTTTCTTTTTCTCTTTGTAGATTCATTTGATAAATTTGATATTCTGCGGCTGAACAACAAGTCCAAGGTGCAATACCTCCTGTGATTAATTCGGTGGCTGTTTCAGATACAAATAAAACGGTATATCCTCTTTTTGAAAAATAATTTTGAATCCAAGTCATTGCGGTTGATTTGCCAGCACAAGGTCCGCCTGTAATTACAATTTTAGAAATTTCCATGATTTTTCCTCCTTAATTTTAGAATCGTTTCTATCGTTTCAATAAAGCAATCAATAATCCAAA
The DNA here is from genome assembly GCA_963596085.1 of Bacteroidaceae bacterium. GTDB lineage: Bacteria > Bacillota_I > Bacilli_A > Erysipelotrichales > Erysipelotrichaceae > Absicoccus. The sequence goes on from CAVBLW010000059.1 coordinate 5,119, forward strand.
CAAACATTCTATCTCCCCTTTCTTTTTACATTTTTATTATATTAGGTATAATTCGAAATAAATAGGATTGTACTTACAGCAATCCGCCACCCCATTCATTCATTTAATCTACCTAAATAATCAATTAATTTTAAAAAAATCATTTTAAATACAGCCCCTTTAAAGATTTTATGGTATAGTACAAGAAAAGGCAGGTACTCTTATGGGATCCACAGAAAAAATTAATATTTATGTAAGCGAAGAAACCTATCAAAACATTCTTCATGATTGTGAATACTTTCATATTGAAAAGAACAAAAAAGGAGAATTTATTAAAAATCGATTTTTCACAAGACTTGTTGTTGGCTATCACCAAGCTTTTATCGATAAAAGTGAACTTCATTACAAAGAGATTAAAGAAGCGATTGAATCCTCTTTATTCAACAAAAATATTGATGAAAAAGAAATTCAAGAAATTGCACAAGTATTCTCTGAAAAAATGACAAAGACAAAAGAAAAAAAGCGAAAAGGAATTAAATATAAAACACTTTCTTATAAACCAGTGAAAGAAACTTCACGCATGTTGAATGATGAAATCGAAGATAAAATGACATTTGGAAGTTATTTTAATAGTTTATTAATCGATTACTTTTCAGAACCTATGGCAAAAAGAGAAACCATTCTCTATAAACCAATCTATGATGAATTAAGAAGCTATTGTAATAAACAAACACCCATCACTATTTATACAAAAAATGATAAAGCGCATAAAATCATTCCTTATAAAATTGTACAAGGTCATAATGGCATGTTTAATTATCTTCTTTGTGGTGAAAGTGCAGATACTTTATTAAACAATGAACCAAATACTGAAAATATAACAGAAGCGCGTTGTTATCATTTATACTACATTGATCAAATTGAGTTTGATAAAAGTCGACGATGCGACAAACTATCAAAACAAGTTCTTCACCAATTGGATATGATGATTAAAAAAGGTCCAGAACATGCGATTAATTCTTCAGAAAGCGCAAGTATTAAAATGACAGAAGAGGGCCATAATCTCTTCAAACGGGTATATAGTGATCGTCCGATTCCAGATGGTCCAGCCAAGAAAAAAGAAAACCATTATATCTACACCTTTACCGATTGTTCTTTGGATCAATTGTATTTTTACTTCCGAAGATTTGGACCTGAAGCTGAAATCTTAGAACCTGAATCTCTACGTAAGCGTTTAATTGAATTTCATGAACAATCTTTAGCTGTCTACAAATAACACTGGGATTCCTCAGTGTTTTTTAATACGATAACTTCTTTTGCTTCGATACGTATTGTAGAAACCATTTTCTTTTCAGGATAAATCATTTCCATAGGCTTTTCTAAATCAATTGGAATATTTTTATCACTCGTATTTAATAGCGTAAAAAGAGTCTGATCCTTTGAAGCAAAGCGATGACAAAGTACAAATTCGTTATAAATTCTATAAAGAGGCTCACAATCGATACTTGAAAAACAAGCAGCATATTCTTTTAGAATCTGGTATTGTTTTTTTATTTTTTCTTTCATAGAATCTGGATACCATGTTTGATTCTTGGAATCACCATCAATCCATAAACCTTCCCCATTAAAGAAACTTTTATTTAATTCATATTCACTATGTCCCATTGGATAATCACAATGAACGATGCGAATAAAGCGAATTTGTGGAAAGACAAAACGATAAATATTAACAATAGAACACGTATCCGATAAGACAATCGAAAAATTCGAAACCATTTGATCAATTGGTGCAAATTCACACATCAAATCGCTATGAATTTTATGAATGTCTTCTACATATTCCTTTTCCATTTCAATCTGTGCTTGTTTATTCAATGGATATTGATTCCCATTTCCAATTTCATCAAGATAGATTCCATCCACTTGATAGATTTCTTTCGCATAATCCATACATTTTTTCGAATATTCCATCCATTTTTCATCCAATAAATACGGATGCCATTGTTTATTTCCCCATACACGAATCTTTTGATTCTTTTTATCTTTCATTTGAAGTGAATTTCGATAATGATCCATTGGACTCTGATATTGCACAAGATAAGGATCAAAGTAGGCATAAGTCTTGTTTAATTTCGACTTACATCCATTGATCATAGACTCAGCCTGAAATGTATAAGGCGGTTCATTTCCACAACGAATCTTTGTTTCTGGATTATAAGCGTAATCAAAGAACAGACCAATATCCACTCCGCCAATTTCCTTTTCATCCTGTTCTAAAATTCCTTCTAAAGAAAGATCCGATATATTTTCTTGGCAAAAATCTGAATGAAAGAAAATGCGACGCACACGAAAACTATTTTGAATTGCTTCAGACATTTCGGGTAAAGATCCATAGGTCTTTTTAAAATAGGATTGATAAATTTGTATTCCCTCTTTAAAATTCGCTCGATGTGAATAAATTTCTACCCTTTCTTCTTTTTCAAAATCAAAAATCAATTCAAGTTCTTTCTCTTTTTTATGTAAATGAACAGCATGGATCCATGGACTAGTCGCAATGAATGTTTGTCCTTTTTCTTTAGATAGAATCGTTATAAAGGGAATAGGCCACATAAATCCATAACGACAATCAATTTGTGGATTTTTTGTGAGTACAAATTCTCTGCCTGGAAAACAAGCAAGTACTTCTCCTTTAAAAGTATATTTTATATGTTTCATTTATTCCCCTTCTATTAACTTTTCAATACAATCGATTGCGATTTGATTGTTGTATTGTGCTACTTTTATGGCTTCTTTTCGCGCATTGATACAATACATTTGATAAGTTTCTGTATTTGAAAGAACATGTTCGATTTTCCTTTTGATATCTAAAACATCACTATAATCAGCAATTTCACTGGCAAAAGGAACCGAATTCGAAGCTATGACTGGAACTCCTTGAATCATATGTTCAAAAGCGACATAAGAGAAGGTTTCGCTCAAAGATACTTGTAGGCCTAAATCAAAAGTACCTTCTAATTCAAAACATTTTTTGTTTTCTCTTGCTTCATGCATAACTACCCTTAATTCACTTTCTTTTGTCATTTCTAAAATTTCATGATAGATGGGTGATTTTTGATTGGTATCCAATAAATGCAATTCAATGGGTCTTTCTTTTGCTAAGATCATTAAAGCAGCTACTTGCGTTAACATATTTTTCATTGGACGATAGGCACAAACCAAACTAATTTTTAAAGGTCGATTCAAATTTAATTTTTCTTCAATTCTTTTTTGACAATCTTTTTCTGAAACAGGATAAGAAAAAGTATTTGGTAAAAAACGATAATCCGCTTTCATACATGTGGATAATCCTAGGGTTTCCGTATAAGATGGACAAGTAAATTTTAGTTGTGGATAGCTTTGTGCCAATTTTAATAAGCGTAGAAAGGATTGTTCTTCTACTTGTAAGTTACAAATGGTCGAATGAATAGAAATTGTTATGTTGCTTTTTAATTTCACAATTTCTTTGAGTGTTTCATCCTTAAACTGTAATCCTTGGATATTTATACATGCATACTGACTTTGTTTTACTTTTTCAATGAATTCTTCATCATTTTTGTAAAAGATGAGTTCATAATCAATTTTTCTATTTTTTAATTGTTCGATTAAATGACGAATCGATACCACAACCCCAGAATCATAATCAATTCGATAAGCAAAAATACTAATTCCCTTCATTTTCTGCACCTCCTAAAAATTTCGCAGTTTCATAAAATTCTTTTAAAGCTTCTATACAATCTTGTGCACCTAACTCTTTTAAAAGCTCTACCATTCGTGGATAACTATTACGTATATCGATTGCTTGTTGATACAGTAGATCCATTGCTTCATCTCGAGAAATCAAATGATATCGAACCATAGCTGAACATTTAAAATCAAATTCGGTATAACCTAACATTCCGAAATAGAACACATCCTTTAAATCCTCAATTCGACAATCAAAATGCCAACTTCGATTGGTTTTCTTCCAATCATATCGTCTTTGAACCTCCTTCTCGGTTTCGTTTGGCACATTTTCAAAATAATCATCGAAATCAAACAATTTGTATTTATATCCTTTCTGGAAATTGTTTTCTAATGAATCGTTGTTTTTATATTTATATTTTTGATCTCGACGAATTCGATCTAAGTTTTCTCTCCAATCTAAATCTGGTCTTTCTGCAATGATTTTTTCTAAACCTTCATCAATGTCTCCTTTCTCTGATTTTGCTTTTAAAAGTTCTTCTTTAAATGGAGCTAACTCTAGATAGGATGCACCACTTACAAACTTTTGAATTCCCATTTCTTCACCGCGTTTATATAAGTTTTCTGTAATTCCATAACGACATCCCACACACAATAAGACACGTACAGCTGCTGGATCTGGCTTTTCTAATAAAACTTTTAAATTGTGTCTGAAATATTTTATGGAATCCATATCATTGATTTGAATCAATTGAGACCCTAATACTTTTTGTGCTTTATATACATTTTCTAAAGCGACTGGACTGGATAATTTATCTTTATAGTAAGTAAACGCAACCACACGATCTGCACCGAATAAATCAACCAATTGACCCCACATATAAATGGAATCTTTTCCACCACTAACCGTAATACCAATTTTTTCGTTTTCTTTTAAATCCAATTCTTTAACCAAAGCATCTGCCCCCTTAAATGTTTTGGCTTCAAAGTTTCTACAATATTTACATTTTCCTTTTTTAAAATCAGCTTGTTCATAGCTAACAGGTAATACACATGAATTACAACGTTTTCCAATTAATTTTTGATAATTTTTCTTCATTTTCTAATCTCCTTAATTTCTTTCTTTTACTTTCCTTTGTTTAAATTTTTAATAAATCCATTCATAAAGCTCCAAATCTTTTTGATAATTAAATCGATACTTTTCTTTTCGTGAATATTGTTTCCGATCAATGGAATGACACCTCCTATGCATAACAATTAAGTTTCTATAATAAATTTCATTCGAGCATTTTTTTGTTCTCATTTCTTAAGCCTCCTTTATCTCGATACATTAGAATATAACTTTTATTAAAAAATCTATAGTGGATAGAACAACTATTTTAACTATCCCAATTCACGCTAAAACCCCTTTACTTTTAGGCTATTTATTATTTCATACGTTTTATAACAGCCCCTTTTTAAGCGCAATTGGGTTTAAAAAAACAGGTTATTCTATTTTTAACCCATTTTTTACTCTAATGATGCAAAGTGAATACGATCAACTTTTTCAATACAGATGTGCGCACATCTTAATTTCTTAATAATCAAATTAAGTATCCAAAGAAGACACAAGAAGCCTGTGCCTCCTTTGAATAAAAATTTATTTTTTACGACGTTTTAATCCAAATAAGCTCAGTCCAGCTAGGCCTAACATCGATATAGAACCGAGAATATTTGTTTCAGCACCTGTTTGTACAGTGTTTGTTTTTGATGATTTTGTATTGTCTTTCGTATCATTTGTTCTGGATCCTACATGAACCACAAGTGCTTTATCATCATTTGTAGATGTCTTATCTGTTGCATCTTCTTTCGTTGATTCGTCTTTTTTATTTTCTTTTCCTTGAGCAGCTAAGTAGTCATTTAATGCTTTCATAGCATCATTATATTGTGCTTGAGCATTAACCAATTCAGCTTTTGCATCAAGATAAGCATTGTATTTTGTTTGATAATCATCAGTAGCAATTGTTAATTCTGCTTTGATTGCATTTAGTTTATCAACTTCTTGACCTAAGACTTTTAATTGAGCTTGTAAACCTTCGTTTTCAACGGAAGAGATATCCGCAGTAGAACCATTTGATAAGACTAAATCCAATACTTTTTGCATTGCTTTATAAGGGACAGATTCTGTATTCTTGTCTGCTAATTGTTCAGTCAATTCGTTGATTGTATCTGTAATTGAATCAATTGTAGATTGAGCTTCATTGACTTCAGCTTTTAAAGAATCAACCTTTTTACCAGTTTCTTCTACAGCCTTTTCAGCTTCAGACACTTCGTTTTCACAAGCTTTATAATCATCAAGAGCTTTTTTAGCTGTATCATAAGCATTTGTTTGTTTGATCAATTCAGCTTGAGCAGATTCTAAGTCTTTACTTGCGTCATTGACTTTATTTTGTTTTTCATCACGTACGGCTTCAGCATTTGATAATTCTTTTTCAGCTGTATTTAATGCAGATTCAGCATCAGC
>CAVBLW010000060.1:0-9482 GCA_963596085.1 Bacteroidaceae bacterium
AATAGGTTTTCCTTCTGCTTCTAATTGAGCAAGTTTGCGATTCATGTTATACATACTTTTTTTCTTCCTCCTCTAGATTGTTCTAGAATTTTTATAACTTTATAATACGCTTCAATTTTAGAAAATCAATATAAATGTACTATTTTTTCTAAGACTTTTAGAAAATTTCAATTTCGCCACCGACTTTTAAGTCTTCAGCTGTGAACTCTGGTCCACTTAATTCAATCATACCTGGGCGTTCAACTTCAGATAAACCACGGAAGGATACGGTACAATGTCCTAAATCTCTTAAAGTGTTAATCGCTTCCCAACCAACAGCTGTTACTTTATATTCTTTTCCACAAATACGGAATGTATCCCCTGCTTTTGGTTCTTCTTTCAATTCAAATTTTGTGTGCAATACACTGATATCTGCTAATTCAGGTGGTGCATCCTCATTAAAAATAATAATAAAATTACATGCTGGGTTTAAAAATTCGAGCGCATCATCGCCCCATCCTGTGATCTTAACTTGGAATTTCATTTTTTTCCTCCTTTCGCTTTTAAAAAATAAAATCCTTTGCATAAATGTTCGGCCAAAAACATTTTTAATCTATGCTTCAATCGCCTCTGAAGATTCTTCCTCTTCATTTCGATCAAAACGCATTTCCAAAGCCTCTAGGGCATTTATATATCCACGATAGAATTTTTGTTTACGCGTATCCATTTCACGAAACGCCATCAAATATTCATCGATAGAAACTCCGACCATTTCTTTATCTAATAATTTCTTGATTGGATGAAATTTCGCAAAGATTGTTGAACCTGTCATTGCTTCTCCTCCAGTAATGATTCGATTGGAATCACAAGCAATAATTGCAACATAGCTATTGAAAAAATATCCTCTTTTTTGTCCAATCCCTACATTGCCAAGTTGATGTACCCGTCGAACCGCTTTTTGATATCGTTTGATTTGCAAAAAACCTCCAACCATTTGCATCACCATCAATGCCATTGCGAGTATAAAAATAAACAGTAATTCTTTTGACATCTTATTCTTCCTCCATAATCGCAAGCATTTTATTCACACAACTAATGTCTGTAATCAAAACATTAATTTTACGTCCACGTAAAGCACCAAGAACTGCACGGCTTTTATCTTCGCCAACCGCAATCGCAATTCGATTTTCAATATGAATTAATTCACTATCTGAGATACCCATAACGCGATCATTAAAGTCTTTAAATTTTGAACTATCCCCATTTTCATCAAAAAAACGAAGCATAATATCTCCAACTGCACCTTCTTTTTGGAATTCACTATAGCTTTCTTGACTAATATAGCCAGAATGAACCAATGTCGATGAAGGAGCATCCATAGACCCAATGCCCATAATTACGGCATTTAAGCGTTTAAAAAGCGCGGTGACTTCTTGCACAGGCTGTTCTTCTCTTAACCCTTTCATAACTTCAATGTTATTAAAGATTGCTGGCGAGAAGAATTGCACGGCACTCGCATGAAACTTCTTCGCGAAGCTTTGCGCAATCTCATTTGAATGATAATTTTGTGAGCTTAATTGTTTCATTCCCACACCACCTACAACGGGTACAAAAGTACAATCAATGTCTTCAACCATTAAATTTGTATTTGCCAAATCATAGAGCGTATGTCCCATAGAAACGCCAATATAATCTTGATCTTGAAAAGTTCTTGAAAAATAAGACAAAGCTTCTTCATTTACTTTTTTCAAATGCTCATATTTATTGCCAATATCCAATTCATCCACAATCAAGATTTCTTTTAAATCAAAAACCGATTCCAATTTTCTTTCTAATTCACCATACATTACACTATCCGGATTATCCAATTCAATTCGAACGATATTACGCTCACGACCAGCCTTCAATAAACGAGAAACGGTCGCACGGGAAATACCCAATTGATCGCAAATTTCGATTTGTGAAAAACCATCTTTATAGTATAAGTAGCAGCACTTATAAATTAGGCGGGGATCATCTACTATCTTTTTCAAAGCTATCTCCTTCTAAAAATGTAATCGTTTTCTTCTTTCATTCAAATCATATCACAGCTTATATAGACGTCAATGATTAAATGCTGAACATTTGTATAAATAGTTTAATTGGAAATAAGAATAAAATCAAATGTTTAAATAGTGAAAATAGTGAATTATTTCACATATGATTTATATAATCCCATAAAAAAAGGATATGAATTACTTTTTTCATATCCTTGAAATTTGTCTCTATTTTACTGCTTCAAAAGCAACATCCAATGCATCAATCAAGTCATTGATATTTTCGGTACCAATACTTAAACGTACGGTATTTTCTTTAATTCCTTGATCTGCTAATTCTTCTTCATTCAATTGTGAATGTGTTGTACTTGCAGGGTGAATTACCAACGATTTTACATCGGCTACATTGGCTAACAAGCTAAAGATTGGTAAGTTATCAATCCATTTTTGTGCTGTTTTTGCATCCCCTTTTACTTCGAAAGTAAAGATTGATCCACCACCATTAGGGAAGTATTTGTTATAAAGTTCAGGTTGTTCAATGGATGGATGGTGTACAGCTTCAACTTGTGGATGTTTACTTAAATAATCAACAATCTTCAAAGCATTTTCGACATGTCTTTCAACACGTAAAGATAAAGTTTCTAAGCCTTGAATAAAAGCCCATGCATTAACTGGAGAAATTGTAGCTCCTTCATCACGAAGTAAGATTGCACGAATATAAGTGGCAAAAGCAGCTGGCGCTGTTGCATCCGCAAAGCTAATTCCATGGTATGAAGGGTTTGGTTCTGAAATCCAAGGGAATTTTCCGCTTGCTTTCCAATCAAAGCTTCCACCTTCTACAATGACACCACCTAATGTAGCTCCGTGTCCACCAATAAATTTTGTTGCAGAATGAACAACAATATCTGCTCCATGTTCAAATGGACGAAGTAAGTAAGGCGTTGCAAAGGTATTGTCCACTGCCAATGGAATTTGATGTTTGTGAGCAATTTCTGCAATGGCTTCTAAATCAACAACATTTCCTAATGGATTTCCTAAAGTTTCAACCCAAACAGCTTTTGTGTTTTCATCAATTGCAGCTTCAATAGCTTCAAAGTCATATGGATCAACAAACTTTGCGGTAATTCCATATAAAGGTAAAGTATGTGCTAACAAGTTATATGTTCCACCATAGATTGTTTTTGCGGCAACAATATTTTCACCTGTTTTTGCTAAAGCTTGAATCGCATAAGTAACAGCTGCAGCTCCACTGGCAACCGCTAATGCAGCGCTTCCACCTTCTAATGCCGCAACACGTTTTTCAAATACGTCTTGTGTAGAGTTTGTTAAACGTCCATAAATATTTCCTGCATCAGCTAGACCAAAGCGATCGGCTGCATGTTGTGAATTTTTAAAAACGTAAGAAGATGTTAAATAAATTGGAACTTGACGAGCGTCGCTAGCTGGATCTGCTTCTTCTTGTCCTACATGTAATGCTAATGTTTCAAAATGATATTTTTTTTCTGCCATGATAATTTCCTCAACTTTCTTATATTTAGTTCTTAACTACTGGCTCTTAGTTCGAACTGTTTTTCTTTATGGTTGTACTTTACCATGCTTTTTGTTATTTGAATAATTGAAGAACTTAATAATAGCTATAAATTACTTTTATACATAAAAAAAGGATTACTTATCGCAATCCTTCATCCTTTTCAAAGTATTTTAGCATCTCATCCACATAGATTTGTCCAATATGGGATAAGACACTGTGTTTTTTTGTAATGTAACCAATTGTCATCGAAGTATTTGGATTATCTTCATCCGCTGCATAAGGTACAACGATACAATCGTCCCCATTTAATTCTTCACAAATAATACCACTACATAACATATATCCATTTAACCCAATCATTAGATTTAATGCCGTTGATCGATCATTCAATTTAATTTGTCGTTGATATTCATTTTCCGATAAGATTTCTTCTGCAAGATAAAAAGATCCATTCTCTCCTTGATCAAAGGATAAATAAGGATAATCCTGTAATTGTTTTAGATTGATGCTTTTTTCTTTAGCCAATGGATGATTCTTGTAGACATATACATAGGCATCGCAAGTAATAATTGGTTCAAATTTTAAATCATATTCATCCAATAGTCTTTGCAAATATTTACGATTGTATTCACTCTTATATAAAATACCAATTTCACTTTTTGAATTTCCCACATCCTTAATGACATCCAAGGTTTTCGTTTCCTTAATCGCAAATTCATAATTCAATGTATCAAATTGTTTCACCGTTTCTACAAAAGCTTTGGTCGCAAAGGAATAATGCTGACATGAAACTGAAAATTTTCTTTTGATATTACCTTCCGGTCCATACTTTTCTTTTAAGAGTTCATATTGTTGATAAACTTGACGGGCATGCATTAAAAATTCATTGCCTTCAATTGTTAATAAAACTCCACGATTGGTTCGATTAAAAATGGTAATCCCTAATTCAGCCTCCAATTCCTTAATTGCACTGGTTAAGGTTGGTTGAGAAATATACAAATGCTCAGCGGCTTTATTCATTGAACCAATTTCTGCTGTAATAATTGCATAATAAATCTGTTGTAGCGTCATATTTCCTCCATTTTAAAAAGCATCTATACAGATGCTTATAATTCTAATAATTGTTTTTTCTTTTCGCTAAATTCTTCTTCGGTAAGTGCGCCCATATCGTACAACTCTTTTAATTGCTTAATCGCCTCATAAGGAACTTCTTTTGGGCTATCCTTTGTTTTTGTCGATTGTTTCAATTGTTTCCACTCTTTTAGCGCATGACGAACCGCCTTAATATGATGGCGATTAAAAGGAACACTCACGAGTTTTCCTTCGTAGTCAAATTGAAGAATCGCATATGCACTAAACGCAATGGAATTCGTAATTTTAATGGAATCGATTTTATCATACAAATATTCTCGATCCCCTTGAACCAATCGATCCTCATCAAAGATAACCGACGGCATTTCATATAATCCTTCTATTTCATAATACATCGTCATTCACCTATTGCCTATTATAATAATCAATTCCATCTTCTGGATTAAAATAAGTACGAATGATGCCATCTTGTGATACAAAGACAATTTCATTCGTCGCTTCAAGATAATAAACCAGATCTTGATCTTCAGCTTCTCGTTTTTTTAATGCATCAACATTTGAAAGAACGGCTTGTGCGCCTTTTTGATAAGCTTGGGCACTCTCATAGCCCATTGCTCTTCCATGCTTTTCATAATGCTCTTCTAATAATTGAGAATTACGAAAGTGTGCCTCTTCACTTTGACCTTGATATTGAAAAACACCACAACCAATAAAAAGGGCAACAATTAGAGCGAAAATTCCTTTTTGTTTTTTCATTCTACATAATTTGCATTAAATACTTGCAAAGCTAAACAACCAAGTCCAGTATGTACACCAACTGCACTAACCAAATCAATAATTTGAACCTTGCAGCCTTCAATGGATTCTTCCAATTTCATCTTAAAAGCTTTTGCATTTTCTAATGCATCAACATGCGCCAAAATAAACGTATAATCTTTGTTTACTTGCATCTCTTTTAGACGTTTGATTACTGAAGCTTGGGCTCTAGATAAAGTCCTTGGTTTATCTAAAACATCTACGCGTCCTTGTGTGGATTGATCAATATGTAAAACTGGTTTTATTCTTAACAAACCGCCCAATAAAGCCGCTGTTGGCGTTAAACGTCCACCCCGGCGCATATGTTGCAAATCTTCAAAAATCAAAATCGTATCAGCACTCGCAATGATTTGATTTAAAGCCGCTTTTACTGCATCAATCGACTTTCCTTCATCAATCATCTTTTTCGCAAGACGAATACAAGTTTGTTCAACAACCGCCGTTACATAACAATCGATTCCAACAAAAGCTAAATCAAGTTGCTTAGCAATCATTTCCATCGCATCTAATGCACCAGAAAGCCCCTTACAAATCGGAACGCAAAAAACCGTATCATACCCAGCATCCTTTATTTCTTGGAAGCAATCTTCAATATGCCCTAATTTAGGCAAAGAAGTACGCATGATTTTCTTTTGATGTAAATTTTCAATAAATTGTGCATAGCTGATTGTTTCCATTTCATCATAAGAAATGCCATCACATTCAATTTGTAAAGGAACACAATAAATTCCTTCTTTTTTCCATTGTTCTGGAGATAAGCCAGAACCTGTATCTGTAACAAAAGCAACTTTCATTTGTTTTCACTCCTAAAATCTATGTTCATAGTAGCATGTTTTATTCCTTTTTCCAACAAAGTGCCTTTTTAATTTAGAATCGATTCTTTTTTCAAATAGAAAAAAGGATTTCTGTTTTTACCTTACAGAAATCCTCTATATTTACTTTTTATTCTTCCGAATCTTTATGTTTTTTAATACCAACAAGAGCTAAACCAACCAATCCAAGCATTGCAGCACTGGATAATAAATCCGTTTCAACACCAGTTTGTACTGAATTTGTACGAGTCGCATTTTGTGTATTTTGCGTTTGTTGAGTTTGTTGTGTTTGTTTTGATTGAACTTGATTGTTCGTTTTTGTATTGGTATTTGTATTTTTTGTCTCTTTTGCCTTTGCAGTAATGGTTTCATTTAAAGATTTTGTTGATTTTCCCAATTCTTCTTTGGCTTGTTTTAAAGCTTCAAGCGTCGATTGATACATTAAATAAGCTGTTTCATATTCATTTGCAGCACTTGAACTAAAAGATTTAGACTTATTGTATTCCGATACATTGACTGCCAATTGATGCAATTGCTCTTGAAGTTCTTGATCTTGCACACTGGATAAATCAGCTTTCATTCCAGATTTTAATACATTTGCTAAAACGGTACGATAATTTTCAAATGGGCTTGCACTATTTTGAATATTTTCTAAGCGTTGATTGTAATCAGCAATCTTTGCGTTTTCTTCTTCAATCGCTGCATCGAAAACGGATGTTTTACTTTGTAAATCAGCAATTTGGGCATTTAAAGAATCAATTGTTTGATTGATTTGATCCATTTGTGCTTGAATTTGTGCCGCATTTTGACTGTTTTGCTCACTTGTAGTTTGTGCATTAGCTTGATCTAAAGCACTTTGGGCTTTACTCACTGCTTGATTTGCTTCATCATAATTACTTTGTAACGTTGTAAAAGTTGCATTTAAAACTTCTTGAAAGTCTTCATTTGCTTCTTCATTTCCATTGTAGTTATTTAAGAATTGAATCAATGCATCCTTTGCCGTATTTAAGTTTTCTTCATATTCACTTAAATTACTTGCATCATTTGCCTTTGCTCCATCATAAGCTTTTTGAAGTTGTTCATAAGATAATTCTAAGCCTTGATAAGACTCTAAATAAGCTTGTGCTTTCGCAAGTTTTTTATTGGCTTGATCCAATTGTTTTTGTGCATCGCTTTGATTTGTTTGTACATCTTGTCCTGCATTTAAAGCATCCAATTGTGCTTGTAAAGCTTCAAGTTGTGCTTGCTGTTTGGCTAATTCATTTTGCGCATTTGCTATATCTTTAGCAATTTCATCTTTACTTAATTGATCATCTGCAATATTACTCTTCGCATTTTCAATCATTGATTCAATTTGTTGTTTTTGTGCATCTGTTGAAGACAAGCTTGAATTAATCTTATCTGAAATTTCTTGACTTTGTTGATCAATGGTTGCTTTTAAGGTACTCTTACTTGACTTTTCTTCATCGGCCTTTGTTCTTAATGCCGTTAATTGACTTTCTTGTTGTTTTAAAGATGCTTCTAATTCATTCACTTTCTTTTGTTGCTTTTGAATCTTTGCAAGCAATTGATCACGTGCAGATCCAATATTTTTACTTTGTGATACTTGAACGGTATTGCTTTCACTTGCGAAAATTGGCATTGTATTTGGAATAACACTTGCTGCAATGGTTGCAGATGCAATGGTTGTCATTAAAACTTTTGATAATTTATTTCTTTTCATGATTGTTTCTCCTTTTTTATTGGGATATCCTTGTTTGTTTTTTCTTGTCTATTTTATATCATGATAAAATTTGAAAGTCAATAAATTTTTATCTTTTTTCGATAACCTTTTAATTATTTTTATTTATTCTTTATCTTTTTCAATGCATCTTTGCAACAAAAAAGCTTATTGTTTCCAATAAGCCTTTCATTTCTATTTTTCTGGAATAATCATAACTAAGTTTGAAGCATATTTTACAACATTGGCTGTTACCGAACCAATGGTTGATAACCAACCATCCTTGGTTGATTTTGTCATAACAATCGCATCAAATGCTTCTTTCTTGGCAAATTCAACAATTTTTTCTCCAGGCGCACCATATGCCGTATGATAGGCAACGGTATACCCTTTTTCTACTAAAGTTTTTGCATCTTTTTTCAAGGTTGTCATCATATATTCTTGAGCCGATTCCTTATAGGTCTCTTTAACCTCAAATTCCATTTTAGAATCAACAACCATCATTAATGTAAGCGAAACTTCATCCTTATTATAATTATCCATGACCCATTCTACCGTATGAGCCCCACGTTTTGTTCCGTCAATCGGTAATAAATATTTTTTCATAGACTTGTACCTCTTTACTAAATTATAGAATTGAAGGCCATCAAATTCAATGAAAAATTAACCAAGGAATCCTACTGTTTCAACTGTGGGAGGAATTGGTTCTATTTTTTATATTGGTTTTGTATATATTTTTGCACCGTCTCTTTACTCATATTTCCTACGGTTCCTACATAATAACTTGATGACCATAGTTTTCCTTCAAAAAACTTAGAATTCTTAATTTCTGGATGAGCAGAAAAGAAGATTCGAGCCGAACTCCCTTTGAAGTTTTTGATTACATCTGTAATGCTGTATTTCGGTTTGAAACTAACTAAAAGATGTATGTGATCAGGCATGACTTCCATTTCTTTTATATCGATATCTGCTCCATTTGCGATTCCTATGAGAATACGTTTCATTTCGTCTGATAATTCTGATGTAGTAAAACATTCTCGTCTATATACAGATACTTAGCAAGTCAAATCGTCAAAAAATATGATTTTATCTTTGCTGAAAACTTAAAAGTCCGCAATCTAAAAAGGAATCATAAACTTGCCAAGCACATTTCTGATAGTGGATGGCGTCAATTCCTTACGATACTACAATGGAGTGCCAATAAGCGAGGGAAGCTTTGTTTGTTGGTGAATCCTAAGAATACGACACAGACATGTTCTCATTGTGGACATATTTGCACTGGTAGCGAAAATATTGAATTAGGAATTGAAGAATGGGATTGTCCACAATGTGGCACGCATCATATAAGAGATCATAACGCAGCTATAAATATCAGAAACAACGGCCTTCAGATACTAAAAGAAGCAGGACTGATACCTGCTTGATATAAATTCATTTTGTAAAACATAAACAATAAACTTGTATCCACAAAACTAAGAGTGGTATGACAGTATTCC